>NZ_CFHOXV010000002.1:320943-335170 GCF_984505615.1 Alteromonas sp.
CGGTCTGGAAGATCAGGCAACCTTGCCGCCTACCCATCCTATTTCCGTGCAACTGGGAGCAGAACCTCTGACGCCGGAAGAGTCTGTGAACGGTAGTGTGGGCTTTGTCGCTTTTTGGGATGAAGATTTTTACCTCACGCTGGACTATTTCAATATCCGTCTGCAGGACAGAATAAGTACAACATCTGCCATCCCTCTTACTGACAGTGATATCGACCTGCTGTTAAGTCAGGGTAACCGTGAAGCGGATAATTTTAATGCGATAAAGTTCTTTGCCAACGATTTCGATACCGAAACACAGGGTATAGATGTAGTAGTGAATTACCGTTTTGATGTCGCCGGTATTACCCATGCGCTTACTACCTCGATGAACTGGACTGACACTAAAGTAAAGCGGTTATCGGCATTCCCGCAACGAAACCGTGACGGTGAAGTGGTGCTGGTACCCAGTCTTACCCCACAGCGGGTCAGAATGCTGGAAGATAACCTGCCAGCCGTCCGGGTAACCAGCACGTTAAAACAGCACTGGCAGGCCTGGTCACTGTTGTGGCGCCTGAAATATTATGGCAGTTTTTATGAAGACCACGTAGATGCGGCAGCAGACATGGACATTAACAGTGGCAGTATGATTACGCTGGATACAGAGCTGAGCTGGCATTATTCAGAGAATCTGACCTTCGCGTTAGGTGCATCTAATCTGTTTAATACGTATCCGGACCGGAATCCTTACAGTGAGGTCGTCGGCGCGTTGTATCCGCCTACAGCGCCGTCCGGCATCAATGGTGGTTTTTATTATCTGCAGTCGCGATACGACTTTTAAGAGAAGAAAGGGAAGAATAAACGTCAGAGAAGTGTGACAGTAAAGATCAGCACACTTCTTTGAAAAGAGATTCATCGACAATGGTCGAATCGATAATTTGCTGGGCCATCTGAATGCATTTGCCGCACTGGTTCCCCAGTTCTAAATGCTGACGCAGCTCACGGATGTTACCCACACCGTCCTGTTCCACTGCATTCATGATGTCTTTATCCGTCACGCCGTAACACATACAAACGAACATACAACAAACCTTATTAACTTCAACGTGAATGATAATAGTTGTTATTTGTATAATTAGCAATACTTCTGCAACAATCTTTCGATTAATCTTTAGTCTACATTAAGAAAACAAAGGGATTTATTTTCGATTTGAGCCTGAAAAACCTTGGCTTTCAGATAACTGCACCTATATTGGTTATGCCTGCGGGCAAACAGATAATATTTAAAAGATTAATGGAGCGAACAATGAGCGTACTGGTAGGCCGTCCGGCCCCTGACTTTACTGCAGCAGCTGTTTTAGGAAGTGGTGAAATTGTAGATTCTTTCACGTTAAGTGAAGCTATCAAAGGTAAGAAAGCCGTTGTGTTCTTTTACCCTCTGGACTTCACTTTCGTATGTCCTTCTGAGCTGATCGCATTTGATAAGCGTTATGAAGAATTCCAGAAGCGCGGCGTGGAAGTGATCGGTGTTTCTATCGATTCTCAGTTCTCACACAATGCGTGGAGAAATACACCGGTAAATCAGGGCGGTATTGGTCCGGTTAAGTACACTCTGGTTGCTGACGTTAAGCACGAAATTTGCCAGGCCTACGATGTGGAACATCCTGAAGCGGGTGTTGCTTTCCGTGGTTCATTCCTGATTGATGCTGAAGGTAACGTACGTCACCAGGTCGTTAACGATCTGCCTCTGGGCCGCAACATTGATGAGATGCTGCGTATGGTTGACGCGCTGACGTTCAATGAAGAGCACGGTGAAGTATGTCCTGCTGGCTGGACTGAAGGTAAAGCGGGTATGGATGCATCTCCTGCCGGTGTTGCTAAATACCTGTCTGAAGAAGCAGACAAGCTGTAAGCAAAGCCTGAAATACCGGAAAACGCCGCACGGAGCACTGCTCCTGCGGCGTTTTTTTATTCCTGCTGTGGCGTTATCACTTAACGCTGTGAGCGGGAAAGTGTATCTCCCAAATCTTCCAGCGTTTCTCCTCTTGTCTCGGGGAAAAAGGTAATCACACAGATAAGCTGGCAGGCCATCATAACCGTAAAGAACGCAAACAGAGCGGATGCTGAAAACTGGCTCAGCAACCAGGGCATCAGCAGGGCAATCAGCGCTGCGAACACCCAGTGAGTACTGCTGCCCAGGGCCTGACCTTTGGCGCGGACGCTATTAGGAAATATCTCTGAAATAAACACCCATATAACAGCACCCTGGCCCATGGCATGAGAAGCAATGAATAAAAATATCAGACCCACCACGAGTATTCCCTGCCATTGCAACCAGAACGCGCAGGTGAGCAGGCTCAGAGACACCAGATAGCCCAGTGAGCCGGCAAACAGCAATTGTCGTCTGCCCATTTTATCAATCAGTGCCAGTCCGGCGAGGGTAAACACCAGGTTTACCAGACCAATGCCTGCACTGGATAACAAAGCCGAAGAAGCATCCAGGCCGGCCAGTGAGAATATTCTGGGTGCAAAGTAGATAACAAAATTAATGCCTGACAACTGATTAAACATCGCCACCAGAAAAGCCAGCAACACCGGTAAACGGTAGGCAGCATTAAACAGTGACGGACTGCGATGATTCTGAACATCCCGCTTTACCGCAGCCAGCACAGCATCCGGGTCAGTTTCACCGGCGCGGAGCAAAATATCACGGCTCTGTTTTTCATCATTCCGGTGCAGGAGCAGCCAGCGCGGGCTTTCCGGTACATTAAGTACTAATAACAGATAAATCATTGCCGGAATGGCTTCTATACCCAGCATCCACCGCCAGTCGAGGCTGAACCAGGCGGAGAGTATAAAATTTGAAAGAAAGGCGATGAGAATACCAAACACAATCTGGAACTGATAGGTGGCTACCATACGGCCCCGTTTCTGCGCCGGCGCAATCTCAGCAATGTAGGCGGGCACCGCAATGGACGACACACCGACCCCAAACCCGCCAATAAAGCGCATAATGCTGAAAAACACAGGATCGGTTGCCAGTGCTGAGCCTATGGCTGACACCACATACAAAATGCCAATGCCAACAAGTACTGGTTTGCGTCCAAACTTATCGCAGGGAATATTGGCGGTGAGGGCGCCGGCAACGGTACCCCACAGGGCAGAAGACATGACCAGCAATCCGTGAGTCAGATCTGAGGTTTGCCATAAAGCCTGAATGGGTTGATCAGCGCCGGAAATAACAGCGGTATCAAACCCGAAAAGAAAACCGGCGAAGGCGACGGTCAGGGTCCAGAGGACAACGGGATGTTTCATAACGTACACGACTTAAACGATTCAGTTATTCTCAGTGTACGTTACAATTTGTTAACAAGGAAGAGGCGGCGCCAAATAGAAACAGGATAGCTGTCCCTTTGACCGGTTATTCGGCAGGCGCGACTGGCCAGCCACCTAAATGTTTGTAGCGGTTCACAATGTAGCAAAACAGTTCTGCTGTCCGCTCTGCATCGTAAAGGGCACTGTGTGCTTCACTCTGGTCAAACGCAATCCCGGCTTCGCGGCATGCCTTAACCAGTACTGTCTGACCAACGGCTAACCCAGCCAGTGTCGTTGTGTCGAAAGACACAAACGGGTGAAACGGAGTGCGCTTAATATTACTGCGGGCAATCGCGGCATTTACAAAGCTCTGATCAAAGGTGGCATTATGGGCCACAATTACTGAGCGCTGACAATCTGCATCTTTTTGCAGTTTGCGGATTTGCTTACATACGTCTTTCATGACATCGGCTTCATCCAGTGCGCCCCTTAACGGACAATGAGGATCGATACCATTAAACTCTAGTGCAGCCGGCTCCAGGTTCGCGCCCTCGAAGGGATTGACATGATGATGCACGGTTTTGTCGGGGTGCAAATCACCTTGTTCATCCATACGCAAAGTGACAGCAGCGATTTCCAGCAGTGCATCAGTTGTAGCATTAAAACCGGCAGTTTCCACATCAATAATGACAGGAAAATAACCACGGAAACGGTGCTTTAACAAATTCGCGTTTTCAGACATAGAACGAAGAAGCCTCTGAATAAACAAGTGCATGGGCAAAGGAAAAGTGGATTATCGCAAGATACGCCGTATGTATCTACCTTTGTTACCTGTAAGGGAAGGGGATTATACTGACCATTGTGCTAAACTTTTTGCGCAGGGCGGCGATAAAGAAAGAGCCACCTCTTTTCTCTTAGTTTCAGGGCATATTATGTTTCGACAGGCTTTATTGTGTTTTTTGCTGATAAGTGCACCGGGTTACGGCGCAATGCGCCAGTATTCTGCGACTGTGGAATCCTCTGACTGGCAATTGAAAGATGAAAGCCGTCTGCAGTGCACTTTATCTCATGCAGTGCCCGGTTACGGCGATGCCGAGTTCTCCAGCGTAGCGTCGAAGCAACTGAATATGGAATTCGAGCTGGACATGCAACTGCTGCCGAAGAAATTTGGCATGGCCGCCGTTTATTCCGTCCCTCCTTCATGGATGCCCGGCGCAGCACCTAAAAATATCGCTGATATGACTCTGCGAACCCAGTACAACGGCGACCTGCCTGAGCAAGCTGCCTGGACAATGCTCAGTGAACTGGAAAAGGGCTACTGGCCGACTATCTACTATCAGGACTGGTACAACGAATACGACAAAGTGGCTGTTGCCCTGAATGCCAGCAACTTCACACCGGTATACCGCAACTTCGTGAAGTGCGTGTCACAACTGTTGCCCTACAGTTTTGATGATATTGCCTACACCGTGCTGTCTTACGAGAAAAACAGCGTAGACTTAACGAAATACTCAGAGAAGCGTCTGAACATGATCGGAGAATACCTGAAAGAAGACAGCGGACTGGAACTGGTGTTACTGGACGGTTATACCGACAGCTATGGTGGACGCTGGAGCAACGAGCAGTTATCTGTCCGCCGTGCTAATCAGGTGAAAGAGTATTTTACAGCCATGGGTGTGGATGCCTCCCGTATCGAAGTCACTGGCCACGGCGAGAAGCGTCACATCTCGCCAAATGACAACAGTGACGCCCGTGCGCTCAACCGCCGCGTTGTGGTGCGGTTATCCAGGGGGTAGACGTCTGGTTATTTTCCGCTTTGTTGTAAAAAGCTTTTTACCGGCGGGACCTGATCGGTAAAAACACCATCAACCGCCAACGGTCCGGTTAGCAGTCCGAGGATCTGTTCTGCTGTCATACCTGTTGGCAGTGCATCAATTCTGAATGTATAAGGGTGAATAATCAGCCCTTCTTTTTTCGCCGTTGCCAGCCAGGAAGCAGGGACAACCTTACCTTGCTGCATTGCCTGCATGTCCAGTAACTGTGGTAACCAAGGACCAATGCCATCAGCATATTTTGCAATATCATGCATGCCCTGTTCAGTCAGAAGTGCCTGGTAATCAGTGGAAGACTCACCCCAGCTGTTGTCAGCCAGCAACAAAACTATCTTGCCTTTAAAACCCAGCTCGTCGCGCAGACGCTTAACTTCAGCAAAATCAAAACACTGCACATAAATATTGGCATTCCCGCCATTGAGGTCATAGCGCGCCAGTGTATCAAGCAGAAGTTGGCTGATATCTGTGCCTTCTTTTTTATGCCAGGCTGGCGACTTGATTTCAGTATAAAAGCCAATGTTGCTGTTAAATTCGCGGTTTAATTCACTGATGAGTTCTATATGTTCATCTAACGTAGCAATGGTAAACAGCGCTTTATTGCCATGATAGCGCTTGGCAAACACTTGTTTTCCAGCGGTATCCGCCCGCTCTTTTACTTGAAGAGTGCGCAATTCCGCTAACGTGAAATCCAGCGCATACCAACGGCCATCGTCACGGGCGCGGTCAGGAAACTTCGCGGCCACATTGGTTACTGTATCCAGATGAATATCATGAAGTACAACCAGTTCACCATCTTTAGTGGCTACCACATCCTGTTCGATGTAATCCGGTTGCTGGGCAAACGCCAGTGTTGCAGCTTCCAGTGTATGCTCGGGAAGATAGCCGGATGCACCTCTGTGAGCAATGATATCGAATGCAGCAGCACTGGTACTCAAACACAGTGTAGAAAAGGTGAAAGAGAGCAAAGTGTTTTTTAACACAAACAGATCCTTTATTGGTGAACGACACAGGTAACGACAGCAAAAGAAAAGCATACAGGATGTTTTTGCCGGTACCAAAACCTCTATTCTGGCGGGGAAAGAAGACATTCGTGTGACGTAGATCTGTAAAAGCGGAAGGTACTGAAAAAATGGTCAACGAGGAAAGAGAACAGGACGGCCTAGTCAATTCTACGCCGCCCTGACATTATGTTCAGAAGCGCTTAAACGGGGGACGAGTGCCCTGTTTTCCGCTTTGTTGTTCCGTTTCCAGCAGTTCAAACTGAGCGACATCGTATACAGGCATCGTTGTTGTGATGCGGCGGTAGGGAGGTTTACCCCGCATGATGACCTCTTTCACTTCCACATACTCTTTAGGTTCGCCACCTGCCAACTCAAGTTGAGCCACGTCATGTACCGGCAGGCTGACTATTTTGCGTTTAAACGGTGGTTTACCGGCATAATCCACAACCTGGATATCAACCATTTCATTATTTCGTGTTTCGCCGGCAGCCGCTCCGGTAAACAGGGGCGGTAAAACACATAAGCTCAGCAGAGAGAGGGTTCTTTTCATAACAGTGTCCTTTTGTTTGCATCAAAATGGTGCTTTATTCCATTGTATGGCTGAATAAAAATGAAACAATACTATCTGGAGATAGTTTTAATCTATCAGCTGTAGGGTTTAGAGAATGCTTAGCTATCAAATGTGGACGATTTCACTACTTTTTTTCTTTTCATGCTTTTTGGTGGTGCAATTTGGCTGGTTGTGCACTTATTTGGTTTGTTGGATGGGCACTGAGAGGAACAGGGTAATGAAATATCAGTAACTTACCGGAATGGCGTTTAAGTTGCTGTAACTGTACAGGTATCGTCAGCAGGGCCGGAACAGTTATGAAGAGCATCATTTTATGGGTAGCAGGAATGCTGCTTACAACTGCCGTAGTTGCCAGTGAACAGGCGGTGCCACTTGACCAGAGTGCAGGCGGTACCCTGTACCTTGAAGCGACGCTTGAATCGGCAGTCACAGCTTCATTTCTTCTCGACACCGGCTCCGGCTTGCTGACCTTAAATAAAGCAACTTTTGAGGCGTTAACCAAAGGCCGGAAGCTGAAACAATCGGGTAAATCGGCAGCCAGACTGGCGAACGGTAAAATTCTCACTGTGTCGCAGTATCAGCTCAGTTCAATCCGTATCGGGCAGGCTTGCGAACTGGGTCCGGTAGAAGTTGCCGTGATGCCCGGAGGAAACAATATTCTGGGTATCAATACACTGCTTAAAGCGGCACCTATGACCATCACGGCTGAATCCGTCACCCTGTCCGGTTGCCGCTGATAAATCAGACTTCTGTTTTTTCCTTAAACTCACACAAGTCTTCAATAATACAGGAACCACAACGTGGTTTGCGGGCGATGCAGGTATATCGGCCGTGCAGGATTAGCCAGTGATGAACGTCGACCTTAAATTCAGCTGGCACGACTTTTAACAGCTTTTCTTCCACTCTGTCTACGTTCTTACCCATGGCAAATTTAGTGCGGTTTGATACCCGGAATATGTGAGTGTCTACAGCAATGGTGGGCCAGCCGAATGCTGTATTCAGTACTACGTTCGCCGTTTTACGGCCAACGCCCGGCAAAGCTTCCAGCGCCTCCCGGCTTTCCGGTACCTCGCCATTGTGCTTTTCAACAATGATCTTGCTGAGCTTGTGCACGTTTTCGGCTTTGGCATTGTAGAGGCCAATAGTTTTGATGTATTCCTTTAAACCATCTACGCCCAAATCTGCGATAGCCTGCGGCGTATTGGCCACGGGAAACAATTTGGCCGTCGCCTTATTCACACCCACATCGGTGGCCTGTGCGGACAAGGTCACTGCGACCAGCAATTCAAAGGGTGTAGTGAAGTTCAATTCAGTCGTGGGATGAGGATTAGCATCTCTCAGCCGGGTCAGAATTTCCTTTCTTTTAGTATTATTCATAGCAACACTTAACTTTCAGTAGTTACCCTGATTCGGGTGACGGTTTTGGCTTCCGGAACCTTTTTGGCAGCCATCCGCGCGTCAACAACATTTTTAAGAGCAATGAGCAGACCCATGCCAATGAATGCGCCCGGCGGCAAAATAGCAAGCAGGAAAGGCTGGTCTGTATCAAACAAAGTAATGGTCCAGTTGGTCGCTATGCTGCCAAAAAGACGGTCGGCTCCGCTTAGCAGGGTACCGGAACCCAGCGCTTCGCGCATGGCGCCAAGTAACATCAGCACAGCAGTAAACCCTGCACCCATCATCAGGCCGTCAAGGGCTGCCGGAAGGACCGGATTCTTAGAAGCAAAGGCTTCAGCCCGGCCAATGATGGCGCAATTTGTCACAATTAACGGAATAAAAATGCCAAGTGTTAAATAAAGTTCGTAAGTAAAGGCGTTCATCAGTAGCTGAACAACGGTCACGAAACCTGCAATAACCATCACAAACACCGGGATCCGGATTTCGTTCCTGACAATATTACGTACCAGGCTCACGGTAATATTTGAACCAATCAGCACCAGTGTGGTTGCCAGCCCCAGGCCAAGCCCGTTAATAACTGTTGCGGTGACCGCAAGAAGGGGGCACAAACCCAGAAGCTGAACCAGTGCAGGATTATTTTTCCATAAACCTTCGATGGTCAGATTTTTCCACTCACTCATTCTGAACCTCCGGGTTGCTTAGCCATGCAATTAACTGGCAAGGCAAATAAAGACTCACGGTTTGCTTCCACATACAACAGGGCCCGTTTTACTGCACCTGTAACGGCACGGGGAGTAATCGTTGCGCCGGTAAACTGGTCAAATTTGCCACCGTCTTTTTTTACCTGCCATTTGTTCAGCGCAGAATCATCAAAGGACTCACCGCTGAAGGATGTTATCCAGTCACTGACTGACAATTCAATTTTGTCACCCAGCCCGGGAGTTTCCTGGTGTCTCACAGTCCGCACGCCGGTTACCGTCATGTCATCAGTGACACCGATAACAACGGCAATATCACCACTGTAACCGTCCGGTGCCACAGCTTCAATAGCAAGGGCGGCGGGCTCTCCGTTTAACCGTGCACGGTAAACGTGGCGTAAAGTGCCCGGCTTACCAAGCATCGGATCAGTGACGGCGGTGCAATCTGCATACAGTTCATTATCATAAAGCGATTGGGGTACCACTTCGTTCAGCAAAGACATCAATTTTTGCTGTTCCTGCTCTGCAATGCGCGACTCAGTGCCGAAAAAAGTAGTGGCAATTAAACCGGTGGTCACAATGGCAAAAGCGCCCAGCATGACGCCATTTTTCACAATACTGTTCATCATGCTTTACCCCGCGGATGGCCGTAGGTGCGCGGACGGGTGTAATAATCGATTAGCGGCACAGCCATGTTCATGATAATGACCGCAAAGGCGACCGCATCAGGATACCCGCCAAACGTACGGATAATCACAATCCAGAATCCGATGAGCGCGCCAAATACTATCCGACCTCTTGCTGTGGTGGAGGCGGAAACCGGATCAGTGGCAATGAAAAACGCACCGAATAATACGCTGCCGTTGATAAGGTGAAACACCGGTGACGCGTAGATATCCTGATTGAGCAGATGAAAAAATAAAGCGCACAGGGCAACGCTGGCGATCATGCTGCCGGGAATGTGCCAGCTGATAACCTTCAGACGCCACAGCGCCAGCCCGCCAAGGGCCCAGGCTGCGCTTACCCAGGACCAGCCTGCGGCACCGCTGTCAAAAAGGCCTCCATCGTAAATTGGCGATGCCAGTAACTCAGAGTAAGTTGAAGAACGGGTCAGGCCGGTTTTCACCTGATCCAACGGCGTCGCAGATGTCATGCCGTCAGCCACATCCCTGATTTGAGTAACATCCAGACCGGTTTGCGTATAACCGGTAAAAATCAGGCTCAATGTATCTGTAAAGGATAATGCTGTCGCTCTTACGCCTTCCGGTGGCAGCCACTGAGTCATTGCTGCAGGGAAAGATACCAGCAGCACGACATAAGCCACCATCGCCGGATTGAACAGGTTATAGCCCAATCCGCCGTAAAGCTGTTTCACGATTGCTATGGCGAAAAAAGTGCCGGTAACGGTCATCCACCAGGGCAGAGTAGGAGGGATACTGACTGCCAGCAGGCAGGCTGTGAGTACGGCACTGTAATCAGACAGATTGCGTTTAACCTGTTTATTACGCAGAGACAAAATCGCGGCTTCTGTTGCCAGTGCTGTCGCAACAGCAAGGAACGCCTGAATGATGACGCCCCAGCCAAAGAATACAACCTGACAAGCAATGCCCGGCAACATGGCGTACAGCACCAGGCGCATGACCTGACTGGTATCACGCTTTGCGCGTAAGTGAGGGGAACTGGCAAGATTTAGTTTCATTTAGTCATTATTCCCGTTGTCTCTGGCGGCTTTTTTCGCTTTTGCTTTTGCAACCGCAGCAGCAATACGGGCTTTCTTTTCATCCGCAGGATCTGCTTTTTTTTGTACTGTGTCTGAATCAGCCTGTGCATCTGTTTGCTTGTCAGCGTCGGGTTTATCAGTCGTTTCCTGAGCCCCTGTTCCGGTTTTTGCAGCCTGTTCCGGTGCGCCATCATTGTCTTTTGCCGCCTTTTTCGCTTTTGCTTTGGCAACAGCGGCTGCAATACGCGCTTTTCTGGCTTCTTCAGCAGACGGTGCTGCCGGGGAGGATTGGGTTGCTTCAGGTTCTTTTTGTGCCGGTTCTGGCTGAGCCGGTTCTGTTTGTACCGGCGGTTTTTCGCTGTTGTCGTCTGCAGACTGTTGCGCTTCTCTGGCCGCCTTTTTGGCTTTAGCTCTGGCTATGGCTGCTGCAACTGCAGCTTTCTTATTGTCAGTTTCGCCTTCCGGTGCAGGAGCGGCGTCAGCGGAATCAGCAGGAGGCGTTGCATTTTGAGCTGCTTTCTTAGCTTTCGCTCTGGCTATGGCTGCTGCAACTGCGGCTTTCTTATTGTCAGTTTCGCCTTCCGGTGCAGGAGCGGCGTCAGCGGAATCTGCAGGAGGCGTTGCATTTTGAGCTGCTTTCTTAGCTTTCGCCCGGGCAATGGCTGCTGCGACTGCAGCCTTTTTATCATTTGCAGCAGGAGCTTCTTCCTGTGGAGCGGGCGCCGTTTCCGGTTGCGCTTCTGCTTTTTGTGCTGCCGCTTTGCGGGCTTTGGCACGTGCCAGTGCGGCCGCTACTTTATCTTTGGGTGCTGTATCGCTGCTTTGAGAGGCTGGAGCGTCAGTTGCCGGTTGTGCGGCAGCTGCCAGCCTTGCTTCTTTGGCTTTACGATGTTTCGCTTCCCGCTCTTCTTTTTCCCGTTCAAGACGGGCCTTGCGGGCTTCGAAACGTTCTTTGGCTTTGTCTGCTTTAGCTTTTTCGTCAAGCTCCAGGCGAATGTCAGCTTTGGCTTTACGGTAATAATGAACCAGCGGTATTTCACTGGGGCATACATAAGCGCAGGCACCGCATTCGATACAATCAAACAGATTATATTCCTGTGCCTTATCGTATTCTTTCGCTTTACTGTGCCAGTACAACTGTTGCGGAAGCAATGTTGCCGGACAGGCATCAGCACAGGCACTGCAACGAATACAGGCGCGTTCGTCGTCACCGTTTGTGAGTTCACCTGTCGCCGGTACCAACAGACAGTTGGTGGTTTTTACCACCGGTACCGCGGCGTCATTTAAGGTAAAGCCCATCATCGGGCCGCCCATGATGACCTGTGGCGTTGTCTGCTTTTCACCGAGGTAACCCGCCTGAGACAATACGTGATTCACCGGTGTCCCGAGGCGAACACGATAGTTTCCGGGGCGTTTAACTGCCTGACCTGTGACGGTGACGATCCTTTCGACCAGGGGTTTACCTTCAATAATGGCTTGTGCAACTGCAAAGCAGGTACCCACATTGAACATGGTCACACCCACATCAAGAGGTAATCCTTTGCGGGGCACTTCACGGCCGGTCACGACCTGAATAAGTTGTTTTTCACCGCCGGCAGGGTACTTTGTCTCTACTGTTGCCACACGGATGTGGGGCAGGGTTTCAACCTGTTTTGACAAGACCCTGATGGCTTCAGGTTTGTTGTCTTCAATGGCGATCACCACGCATTTGGGTGACAGCAGGTGTACAAGAATTTCAATACCGGCCATGATGCCGTCAGCGTGCTCACGCATCAGTCTGTCGTCTGACGTGATATAAGGCTCGCATTCCACGCCGTTGATGATCAGAAACTCAACAGGCTTGTTGGTGGTCACCTTAATGTGGCTGGGAAAGCCGGCGCCCCCCATACCTGAAATTCCTGCATCACATAACTTTTCAGTCAGTGATACCTTTTCTACTTTTGCATAGTCTGGGCAGGGAGAAAGAGGATACCAGGTATCATGGCCATCGGCTTTCAGCGTAACGCAAAGTTCATCCAGACCACTGGGATGAGCGGTAACATGCTGCGCGATGCCGGCTATGGTACCGGAAGTGGGCGCATGGACAGGCACAGAAAAAGGCTGGCTGGACTGGGTCAGTGGCTGACCTTTGAGAACCTTATCGCCCGGGCGTACCAGTAAGGTGCCTTCTGTACCAATATGCTGGCGTACCGGCACAACGTATTCCTTTGCCAGCGGCAGATCCACTATTTGAGTCTGATTCGAAAGCCCTTTATGACCTTCAGGATGTACGCCGCCGGGAAAGCTGCTGAGCTGACCCTTATCCAGCCGGGCCAGAACCTCTTCATAAACAGGAAACATCACGATTACGACACCATCTTAATTGGAATATCGCCTTTGGGCGTTTTATCAAAATCCCATTTCCATGACGCCGTTGTGGTTTCAACGGGCACCATGTCGATACAGTCAACAGGGCAGGGGTCCACGCAGAGATCACAGCCCGTACATTCCTGAGTCAGTACAGTGTGCATATGTTTTGCAGCGCCCAGAATGGCATCTACCGGACATGCCTGAATACATTTGGTACAGCCGATACATTCATCTTCGCGGATGAAGGCGACCTTTTTCACGTCTTCTTCACCGTGGGCTGAATCGAGGGGTTTGGCTTCTTTACCGGTCAGGTCGGCAAGTTTCTTAATTGTGGACTCGCCGCCGGGCGGACATTTATTAATGTCATCACCGTTTGCAATTGCTTCTGCATAGGGGCGGCAACCCGGATAACCACACTGACCACATTGTGTTTGCGGTAAGATTTCATCGATTTGCTCAACCAGAGGGTCGGCTTCAACTTTAAAGCGGATGCTGGCATAGCCTAAAAGCAGGCCGAATGCGACGGCAAGCACGCCGATGGCGATAAGTGCTACTGATATCGTCATTATAATTTCACCAGACCGCTGAAACCCATAAATGCCAGCGACATAAGGCCGGCGGTAACCATGGCAATAGAAGCGCCTCTAAAAGCCACCGGTACATCTGCCGCGGCCAGACGTTCACGCATTGCAGCAAATAAAATAAGCACAAGAGAAAAACCAACAGAAGCACCGAAGCCGTAAATCAGGCTCTCAATGAGATTATGTTGCTCTGTCAGATTTAGCAGGGCAACACCCAAAACCGCGCAGTTGGTAGTGATAAGAGGCAGAAATATTCCGAGTAGCCGGTATAAGGTCGGGCTGGTCTTATGCACGACCATTTCTGTGAACTGAACCACGACGGCAATAACCAGGATGAATGCCAGTGTACGCAGATAACCTATGCCCAGGGGCACAAGCAGCCAGGTTTCGACCAGATAACTGGTGACAGATGCCAGTGTTAAAACAAAGGATGTCGCCATGGCCATGCCAATGGCCGTTTCAAGTTTGCCGGACACGCCCATAAAGGGGCATAAACCCAGAAACTTAACCAGCACGAAATTGTTAACGAGTACTGTACCCACAAGGAGTAACAAAAAATCTGTCATAGTAAAAGCAGTGAACGCATATTGGACATTAGAAAATTTAAAAAACAGCAGTGTCTGTCACGTTGCGTATTATCGCTTTTTGTCGCGCGATTAACAACTTAATACAAATGAGAATAATTTAAAGAAATGAATTTCTGCGATAAAACAAAGGGAGGAAATAAGAGTGGCTCCCCCTCCCCGACTCGAACGGGGGACCTGCGGATTAACAGTCCGTCGC
>NZ_CFHOXV010000003.1:0-75762 GCF_984505615.1 Alteromonas sp.
ACGACAACCGGAATCACAATCCGGGGCTCTACCAACTGAGCTACGCCCACCACAGAGAGTGCAATTACAAACTTCTTAAGTCTACCCGAATACTGACACCTTGTCAGTATTTCCTGCGAACTCACCGATGGCGCGTCCGGCAGGATTCGAACCTGCGACCCACGGCTTAGAAGGCCGTTGCTCTATCCAGCTGAGCTACGGACGCCCGACGAATCGAAGCTTGCAATAGTGGTCGGTGAGACAGGATTTGAACCTGCGACCCCTTGGACCCAAACCAAGTGCGCTACCAAACTGCGCCACTCACCGACTGTGTAAGGCAGTTAATGTTCCCTGCCGTTACGGGGTGCGAATACTATAGCCAACATCCCATCCCGTCAAACACTTTTTTCAATAAAAATTCTGACCGCTCAGATTACGCGCAATCGTCTGTTTTTTTGACCAATCCGCTGATCTTTTAAGCGCATTTTCACTTTGGCAAGGTGTTGTAAGTTGTGAAACAATATAAGGGTTAACGTAATGAAATGAGAAGAACACATTCATGAGTGCCCACCTGATTGATGGCAAAGTCATTGCCAAACAAGTTCGCCAGGACGTAGCAAGCTACGTTGAATCTTTAAAAGAAGCCGGAAAGCGTTGCCCCGGTCTGGCCGTTGTACTGGTAGGCAGTGATGCTGCCTCACAAGTATATGTGTCTAATAAACGTAAAGCCTGTGAAGAAGTCGGGTTTGTTTCCCGTTCTTTTGATTTACCGGCGAGCACCAGTGAAGAAGAATTACTGGCTGTGGTAGATCAACTCAATCAGGATCCTGAAATCGACGGTATTCTTGTGCAATTGCCGCTGCCTGCCGGTCTCAATGCTGAACGTGTACTGGAACGTATTGAGCCGCACAAAGATGTTGACGGCTTCCACCCTTACAATATTGGTCGCCTGGCGCAACGTATCCCTGCTCTGCGTCCTTGTACGCCTAAAGGTATCATGACCATGATTGCTGCCACAAAACGTCCTGTAAAAGGCCTGGACGCGGTTATTGTGGGTGCCAGTAATATCGTTGGTCGTCCTATGAGTCTTGAACTACTGCTTGCCGGCTGCACTGTGACAACCTGCCACAAGTTTACACAGGATTTAAAAGCCCACGTCAGCCGTGCAGACTTGCTGGTTGTGGCTGTGGGTAAACCCAACTTCATTCCCGGTGACTGGATTAAACCCGGTGCGATTGTGATTGATGTGGGTATCAACCGGGTGAACGACGGCTCTCTGGTAGGCGATGTTGATTTTGAAAACGCGAAGACCCGCGCTGGTTGGATCACGCCGGTACCTGGCGGCGTAGGCCCTATGACTGTTGCCAGCCTGATTGAAAACACGCTGGAAGCGTACGTTAAGTACCATTCATGACAGACAATCAGAGGGTGGCTGCCGCCACCCGCGACTGGGTAGAAAAAGTTGTGATAGGCTACAACTTTTGCCCTTTCGCCAAACCCGTTTTCACACCGGACCTGATCCGCTACGAAGTGGATGATTCCGGTAATCCTGCAGACATCCTTGAAACCGTTTATCAGGCCTGCCAGACGTTGCGTGACTCACCGGAAATAGCTACGACACTGGTTATTTTCTATCGCTGTGGTAATGATTTCGACGATTATCTCGACATTCTCGGCATGGCGGAGCGCCTTCTCGACGCATCTGGTTTCAGCGGCGAGTTTCAGCTGGCCAGCTTTCATCCTGATTATCTTTTCGAAGGAGAAGACCCGGATGATGCCAGCCATTACACGAACCGGAGTCCCTGGCCGGTGCTGCACATTATCCGTGAAAAGGATATTGAAGAGGCCATGAAGAACAAGGACGAATCATCCGCAATTTACGAGCGTAATATGCGTAAAGCGGCAAGCCTTGGCAGCCAGCACCTTGCACAGTTGCTGGCATCACTGCGTCAGGGTCAGGGCTGAAGCGTCCGGAATTTCAGATAGCGGATGTCAAATTTTCCAGCCCGGGCAGAAAAGCACGGGCCTGATATTCGGAAAGCTCAAATACCCATTCGGATATCCAGCGTGGTGAGTCCGGGGTATCAATCCACAATTGAAAACGTCCGCGCGGGTCCGGTGCTGAAAGATAAGCCATGACTTCACTGCCATCTTCCAGAGAAAAGATAACCTGACTGATCAGTGATACCTCACTCCACTTATGCTGCAGGAAGGGTTTGACTCCATCAAAGTCAAAGCGCAGCATCTTATCAACTGTCTGACCTACTATGGTTGGATATCTCAGTGCGGCAGTAGCCTCATCATAGCCTGCAATCTGCCAGCCGTCAGCGGTCTCTCCTTCACGGTTTAACTTCAGCAGGGGCTGCCCTTCAATTTCAACATCCACAGCACTGATATCTGAACTGTTAAAAGCGAAAATCTCACGGCTTAACCAGTCGCTGCGCTTTTCCGGTAACGGCAAAGTTTTGTTTACCAGCAGGCTGGTAGACGCTTCAGGCTGCCGCACATATGTACCGCGGTTACCACTGGCCGTCCTGCCCACGAGCAACGAAAAGGCTTCCTTTTCGCCGCCAATCTCAATCAGTAAAGAGCGGGCATCACTATCTCTGACACTTTCAACACCCAGACGGTGATAAAATTCCGGCTGTGATGTTTTAGGCTCCAGCACTTCCAGACTGTTCAGGGCATTAGCAAATTTCGCCAGCTTTTTCATGTCCACCGGAAAGGTCATAATGGTATCCAGGTGAGTTGCAATCCACCTGTCAGTATCTTTCACGGCGGCAAATACCACCCCTTCGTGAGTTTCAATTTTGATCCGCTGAATATCTTTTGCCGCTGTCGCCAGCTCGCTTTGCAATTCATGTTCTGCGGATGCTTCCCGGGAAGTGCGGTCGGAATGACTTTGTAACCAACCGGCAACACCGGCACTGACGGCGACTAGCCCCGATAAAATAAGAACGCGTAAATTCATGACTGAGTTTCTGTCCGGTATGCTTTTCCTGCTCTGCGTTTGAAGATAAACGCCAGTAACCATAACAAGCCCGTCAGCACAGCAGGTGCCAGGGCTATATTCACTATTTTCAGTTTATCGCCAAGACGGTCTATCTCGCGGTCAAGCTGATAGCGCACTTCGCGAAGTTCACGGCGAATTTCGACTCTGCGGGCAATATACTTATCTATTGCCTCCTGCTGCTGACCGGTAAAGACAATGGTACCGCCCTGCCCCTGTTGTCCCTGCAGCTCACGTAATTTTTGCTCCGTCTGGATCAGTTCTTCCTGCAACTGTTCTTCCTGCTCGCGGTATTTACCTTCCGCCGCCGTCTCCAGGGCCTTTACCCTTTCAAAGGGGCGCACATAGGTGCCACGGGAGCGGATACTGATAAGCGCATCGCTGCCGGTGAGGTTTTCAATTGCATTGACAATAAAGTCACCGTTATTCGCAAACGGCGTAAATACCGTATCTCCGAAGAACGCCGTTTGTTGCACCCAGTAACGGTCTGAGAGCATATCTGCGTCTGCCACCAGCACCAGATTCAGATTGTCAGTCTGCCCTTCATAGGTCGCCGCTTTAGCCGGATCTTTCGGTGCACTGAAATATGAGCGGGCTTTTCCACGGTAACGGGCAGCAACGGTGTAGGTTTCGGTGTTACCGCCGAATCCGCGGTGCAACGCCACCGGGTTAAGGGTCTGGGCATAGTTATCTGCATTGGTCAGCCCTGAGTTAACGGATGAACGTATGAGCGTATGCATAGACAAGCCGGCTTTTTTCACCGCTTCCAGCGCACCGAAGGACGCGCCGTTTACAGAGTCCAGATTGGCAGTGATCACATCATTACGATCGAGTTGAGCTGCAGTGAGCCCGAGAATGCCAAAATGCTTCACTATCGCGCCGTTTTCATTTCGCAGATCAAAAGCCAGCTGGGCATCAAGGACGATATTGGTTAAATCCGCCTTGATTCCCCAGGCCTTAAGCAACGGAAACGAAGACGCATTGGCACCCACTTGTTGCAACGAAGAAAGCGCATTTCCTTCGTAATGAGGATCAATAAAGGCCAGGATCCGGCCATTGTGCATAGCAAACTGATCTATGGCATACAGCAGGCCGTCCGACAGCGCTTGCGGATGCGCCAGCAACACCACATCGGTATCTTCCGGTAATCCATCAGCAGTACTGTTCACAATTCGAATGTTATACAACTGCGCCAGTTGCTGATAAAACACCATGGGACCGGTGTATCGCCCGGTCAGAGGATCTTGTCCGCCGGCAACCGGTAAATCAGTGACCAGCGCCAGCGTCAGCGTATCCGGATTACTCAGGCGATAAATCAGTTTACTGATTTCATATTCAAGAAACTGCTCGTTCTTAGGATCAAAGAACGGGATGGTGAACTGATCATCCAGTAAATTCGTGCCGGCAAGACCAAAGTAAATCTGTTCTCCCACATTACCCAGTGCCGCTCCTGTGAGACCGAACTGACTGGCTTTATCTTCGTTTTCCGAAAAAGGTACAGGGTCAACGATTTGCAGTTGAACTTTACCGCCGGACGCCTGTGCATATTCACGCAACAAACTTTCTACTCTGGCGGCATAGTTACGCATTTTTGTCATACCCGTCGTCGCCGAATCGGAGTAGAAGAAGTACAACGTGACCGGCTCATCCAGACTGGTGAGCACATTACGTGTTCCCTCTGACAACGAGAACACCTTGTCTTCTGTCAAATCAATGCGATATTTGCTTAACAATTGATTGTTAATGAAAACCAGCAATACAAACAGCACTGCCAGCAGGCCAAGACTTAATACAGATAACCATTTTTTCTTCATCATGATCACCCGGCCTTGTTCTGTTCAGTGATCACGGCGTTTGCGGTCAGCCACACAAAGATAACCAGCAGAAAATACACCACATCATTCGCAGCCAGCACACCTTTTGACATAGCTTCAAAATGTGTGAGGAAACTGAAAGAAGCAACGGTATCCACCACGAAATTAGGTGCCCAGTTTTTAAAAACATCGACCACGATTTCCGAACCGCTGACCAGAAAGAGAAAACACACCAGCACAGACATAACAAAGGCGATAACCTGATTATGTGTTAACGCAGACATACACTGACTGATGGCTAGAAAAGCGCCGGCCATTAACCAGCTGCCGGTATAAGCGGCAACGATGATTCCGTTATCCGGTGAGCCGAGATAATTAACGGTTAACCACAAGGGCGTGGTCATCAGCAGAGCCAGTCCGAGAATTCCCCAGCAGGCCAGAAATTTACCGGCTACAGCCTGCGTTTCTGACACCGGCAATGTCATTAATAATTCAATGGTGCCGGATTTCCTTTCTTCAGCCCAGCTACGCATGGCAATGGCTGGTACAAGGAACAAATAGAGCCAGGGATGAAAATTAAAAAATGGCAGTAAATCAGCCTGTCCTCTGGCGTAAAAATCTCCCATAAAGAAGGTGAACACGCTGCTCAGCACCAGGAACATTACCAGATAAACATACGCCACCGGTGTAGCAAAAAAGCTGCCGAACTCCCGTCGTGCAATGGTTAAACTTCTCATTACTGCACACGCTCCCCGGTAGTAATTTCACGGAATACATCATCAAGGCGACCGGTTTCAATGGTAAATTTGTCCACCGGCAGCCGGTAATGACTGACATGTTCGGTCACCGGCGTCATCAGCAACTTACCATCTTCAGGGAACAGCGTGACATCGCCGGTTTCGCGGTTAACCACCATTTCATCTACACCCTCAATTTCCGCCAGCCCGGAAATATCGGCTGCATAACTGAAATGCAGTGTGATGGCCTGGTGATAGCGGGAACGGTATTGCAGTTCCGTCGGCGTTCCATCGAACAACAGTTTGCCCTGAGAAATGATCATGGCGCGGTTACACACAGCGCTGACTTCTTCCAGGATGTGTGTGGAAATGATAACAATTTTGTCTTTCGACAACGCCTTAATAAGTTCCCTTACCTGATGTTTCTGATTCGGATCCAGTCCATCTGTAGGTTCATCCAGAATAAGAATATCCGGATCATGCATGATAGCCTGAGCCAGACCAATGCGATGGCGGAACCCTTTTGACAATTTATCTATCTGCCTGTTCAGCACGTCTCCCAACTCTACCTGCTCTATGACATGTTTGAGACGCTTCTGACGATGCTTACCTTTCAGTCCCCGTACACCGGCCACGAAATGTAAAAACTGAAACACTGTCATCTCACCATAAAGCGGTGCGCCTTCAGGCAGATAGCCAATACGCTCCTGCAATGCTTTCGCTTTGCCGGGCATATCCGCGCCGTCTATTTTTATTTTCCCTGATGAAGGGTCCAGAAAACCGGTAAGCATTTTCATGGTAGTGGACTTACCGGCGCCATTTGGCCCCAGAAATCCCACAATCTCGCCGGCTTTTATGGTGAAAGACAGGTTATCGACAGCGACAAGCTGGTTGAACCGTCGGGTCAGATTTTCTACAACTATCATAGCGTTCCGTCTGCTACTGCTGGTAATAAAGGAAAAAGCGGTGGTAAATCGTATCCGGCACCCGCGACGGTAAAACACTTTGCAGTGTCTTCATCGCAGGTCACCGTTCCGGTGCCGTAGTTTGACATATTCAGCAACACCATTCACTGCCTGATTGCTAAACCCGGGAAAAAAGAAACCCCGTTGCACGCAACGGGGTTAAAGGAACTGGGATCCAGGGAGACCGCAAGCTGCCCAGTCAGGCTTGTGGTGGTAAACAACGGAGCATACCTTAGCGGTATTTTATGAGATAATTATGACAATCAACCATTTATTTCAGGTAACCAGGTCGTGAGCTTTACTGAATCTGCCACTATTGAACCTGTTGGCATTATTCACACACCGTTCAGGCAAAAATTTGCTATTCCCCGCCAGCCGAACCTTGCCGGAGCTAAAGGTCAGATTGTCATGCAGACTGACTATGCCAACCCGCAGGCCTTTAAAGGTATAGAGGCGTTCAGTCATGTCTGGTTATTGTTCTATTTCCATGAAACCGCTGCCAGAGGCTGGAAACCCGCCGTCAAAGCGCCACGGCTGGGCGGTAATGCCACATTGGGCGTATTTGCCAGTCGCAGTACGCACCGGCCAAACAGCATTGGTATGTCAGTGGTTAAAAATGACGGTCTGTCAGTGGAAAGCGACCGTGTTGTGCTGAATGTGTCCGGCGTCGATTTACTTGATGGCACACCGGTCATTGATATTAAGCCGTATATTCCTTACGCCGACGCCGTGAATGAGGCAGATGATACGCTCACCTCAAGCTCCCCCATTCCCCGCCGCAATGTCATTTTTACCGCAGAAGCAGACAGACAATGCCACGCGCTTTCTGCCAGATGGCCGGATATCATCCCGCTGACGCAGGATATACTCAGCCAGGATCCCCGCCCCGCTTACCGGCATAAACTGGATGATGATGACAAAGTCTATAAAGTGAGTCTGTACGACGTGGATATCAGCTGGCAAATTATCAATAGTGACGTGGTGGTTTTATCACTCACACCGCTACCTGCCGGACAACGGCAAACTTAACCGGAAAAACGACTTTTGCGGCCTTTTCTATACTGCTAGAATGGCGCCGTTTTTATTTTTCTCTATAGGATGAACCACCGTAATGCGCACGAGCCAATATTTGTTGTCCACGCAAAAAGAAACACCTGCCGATGCTGAAGTTATCAGTCATCAGCTCATGCTGCGGGCAGGCATGATCCGCAAACTGGCTGCCGGTTTGTATACCTGGCTGCCGAGCGGTCTGCGTGTGCTGAACAAAATCGCAGATGTGGTGCGTGATGAAATGAATAAGGCCGGTGCAGTGGAAGTGTTAATGCCGGTGGTTCAGCCTGCTGACTTATGGGAAGAATCCGGTCGCTGGGAAGAATATGGTCCTGAGCTGCTGCGCATCAAAGATCGCCATCAGCGCGACTTTGTTTTAGGCCCGACTCACGAAGAAGTGATTACCGCACTGGTGCGTAACGAAATCAGCAGTTACAAACAATTACCGCTGAACCTGTATCAAATCCAGACAAAATTCCGTGACGAAGTTCGTCCCCGTTTCGGCATTATGCGCGGCCGTGAATTCACCATGAAGGATGCATACAGCTTCCATATGGATGAAGCGTCGCTGCAGGAAACTTACGATAAAATGTATCAGGCTTACAGCAATATCTTTACCCGCCTGGGTCTGGATTTCCGTGCTGTTATTGCCGACTCAGGTTCAATTGGTGGCGCGGTCTCTCACGAGTTCCACGTGCTGGCAGAGTCCGGTGAAGATGACATCGCGTTTTCGACAGAATCTGACTATGCAGCCAATGTGGAAATGGCTCAGGCTGTTGCACCTGCAACGAAAGCCGTGCCGTCAGGTGCTGAGGCAGAAGTTATTGACAAGCCAAAAGGGATCAGTGCAGAAAACTTCCTGAAAGAACAAAACACCGCACTAAAAGTCGTGCTGGTTAAAGGTCAGACTGAAGAAGATGCTCCCGAAAAGTGGGTGGCGCTGGTCTTACGTGACGAACACACTTTAAACGATATCAAAGCAGAGAAACTGCCACAGATTACATCACCGCTGGTTATTGCCTCTGAAGAACAGGCTAAAGACATTTTTGGTTGCTTCCCGTTGTACGCAAATCCACTGGCATCCGGTTTAGACGTTATTGTTGACCACAGCGCAGCGGCAGCAGCAGACTTTGTTTGCGGCGCAGGTGAAAATGGTAAATTCATCATTAATGGAAACTGGACCGGTGATATTCAAAGCGCTGATATCCGCGATGTGGTTGCCGGCGATCCTTCACCCTGCGGAAAAGGCACAATCGAAATCAAACGCGGTATCGAAGTAGGTCACATTTTCCAGTTAGGCGATAAATATTCTAAAGCCATGAACTGTGGTGTACTGGGTGAAACCGGTAAGCATCAAATACTGACTATGGGTTGCTATGGCATTGGTGTGTCACGCATTGTGGCAGCAGCCATTGAGCAGAACCACGACGAAAACGGTATCATCTGGCCTGACCCGGTTGCACCGTTTAAAGTGGCGCTTATCCCGATGAATATGCATAAGTCTCAGCGCATCAAAGACGTTGCAGAGTCGTTGTACGAAACATTGACTGCCGCCGGCATTGAAGTGTTATTTGACGACCGCAAAGAACGCCCGGGCGTCATGTTTAACGACATGGAACTGGTCGGTATTCCCCACAGCATCGTTGTGGGCGAGCGCAATCTGGATAACCGGCAGGTAGAATATAAAAATCGCCGCACCGGCGAAAAAACCTTACTCTCTATAGATAACGCCGGTGAATTTATTGCCGGTCTGTAAAACAGACAGAGATTAACACGGAAATTGCCGGGCTGCTGACGGCCCGGCGGCAATGCTGCAGGAGAAGGCATGCGAGTTACCTTTTATGGTGTCAGAGGGTCTATTCCCACGCCGGGCGCTGATTTCGTGCGTTATGGTGGTAATACGGCCTGTGTTCATGTTCAGTTGTCAGACGGCACAGATATCATTCTGGATGCCGGCACTGGGATCAGGGCGCTGGGAAACGAGCTCATAAAGAAAACAACGCCTGTTCATATCCTGCTTACTCATAATCACTGGGACCATATTCAAGGCTTCCCCTTCTTCGCCCCGATTTACCAGAAAGATCGCGAAATTAAAATCATTCCCGGCATGACTACTCTGCCCGAGCACGACCGGATCCTTACCCAGATGCAAGGCTCCGTGTTTCCCGTACCGGCCAGTGCGCTGGCTTCTGATGTGACGGTAACCCCCGTTCCGGAAGAGATTGACAGCTGGCGGTTAGGCAATGCGACAATTTCCCGGCTGCCTATGAACCACCCGGGAAAAGGCAGTGCTTATACGATCACTGAAAACGGTAAAAAGTTAACCTATCTCACAGATAACGAGCTCTATCCTCCCTATAAAAAAGAAACGGATTTTCTCAGTTTCGTGGACTTTGCCCGCGATGCTGACCTGGTTATCCACGACGCGCAGTATATGCTGTCAGATATGCCGGCTAAATCTGGCTGGGGACACTCTGTGGCTGAGGAAGCGGTGAAACTGGCGATGGCATCTAACGTTAAACAACTGGCATTGTACAGCCACGACCCGGACCGGACAGACGACGACATTGACAAGGTGGTTACTCACTGTCAGGAATACATTGAAATTGCGGAGTCGCCATTAGGTTTATTTGCGGCGGCAGAAGGCCAGACCCTCGATCTGTAAAGGATTATGCGATGAAAATTTGCCGTTACTCAGCTCTGCCCACTCTGTTACTGACAGCAGTATTATGCAAAGGTGCGTATGCGCAGGAGGAAGCGGATAAATCATCCACCGATGCGCAGAAAGATGCCCCAAGTATGCTCAGTTCACGTTTTGAGGCCGATCACCGGGCACTGGATAATTACTTTGCCATCACACAGTACCAGACCAACTATCTTTTACCTGTTACCTATGTGACCAACCCGAACTCCGCCGGTAATCAGGATCTCACTCCTGAAAATGTTGATAACAGCGAAGCCAAGTTTCAGTTAAGTGTAAAACTGCCCCTTTATCTGCGGGGCGATACGGCCGATGGTATGTATTTCGGATTCACCCTGACGTCCTTCTGGCAACTGTATAACAGCGAGGTATCGAAACCCTTTCGGGAAACCAATTATCAGCCTGAAGTGTTTTATCAGCAGGAAGCCGACATTACCCTGCTGGGATACGACTTTAACGCCTTTCAGGTAGGTTTTAATCATATGTCGAACGGACAGAGTGGCGAGCGCTCCCGCAGCTGGAACAGAATTTTTGCCTCGGTACTGTTCAGTGATTTTGATGACGTGTATTACCTGAAAACCTGGTATCGCATCCCCGAAGACACCAAAGTGGACGAAAACGATCCTGCCGGCGACGATAATCCGGACATCAATGATTATTACGGGCGCATGGAATTGGGTTACGGCACCCGTCTTGGCAACTTCAAGGTGCTCGCCCTGTTACGCAATAACCTGAATTTCGGACACAACAGAGGCAGTATTCAGCTAAACCTGACCTATCCCCTTTCAGACCGGTACGAATTGCTGCTGCAATACTTTAACGGTTACGGCGACTCCCTGATTGACTACAACCGTAGCCAGGAACGCATAGGTCTGGGCTTCCAGTTGACCTTCCTGTAGGTGATTTTACCGGATGACACCTGCCGCTTTGAACAGCTGCAGGTGTACATCTACCAGCGCAACGATATCACGCTGATAGCCTCCACCGATCACACAAGCTACCGGCAGCCCTTTTTGCTTACACATATCCAGCACCATTTTGTCTCTGGCCAGAACACCCGGTGTGGTGATATGCAGGTGCCCTAAATCATCATTGATGTGTACGTCGACGCCGGCATCGTAAATAATGAAGTCCGGTGAACACTGTCGAAACGCTAAGTGCAGCGTTTCATCAAGCGTCGTCAGGTACTCATCGTCCCCGGTGCCTTTCGCCAGCCCGATATCAATGTCTGAAGTTTGTTTGCGGTGGGGAAAGTTCTTCTCACCGTGCACTGATACGGTAAACACCGAGTCGTCATGCTCAGCCAGTTTGGCTGTACCGTCCCCCTGATGTACATCAAGATCGATGATCATCACCGTATCGCAATCATCACGGGCCTGTGCCCTCTTCGCTGCCAGATACAAATCGTTAAATAAGCAAAATCCCGAACCGAAATCAGCAAAAGCGTGGTGGTAACCACCGGTAAGATTAAGTGCCAGTCCGTGTTCCTGTGCCAGTGCGGCAGTCAGACAGGTCCCGCTGACAGCGGTGAGGGAACGGCGGATTAATTGCTCTGACCAGGGGAAACCTATTCTGCGCATGGCCTGGTGATCAAGGGTGCCGCCGCAAAGTGCGCTGACATAGTCTTGCTGGTAAATTGACGTCAGATCAGCGGTTGTCAGCGCTTCAGGGATTGTGAAATGGCCGGGCGGCACGCCGCGGGATACCAGCGCATCATGGATCCCCTGATATTTTTCGATGGGAAAGCGATGTCTGACCGGCAGGTCAAGCTGACTGTAAACAGGATGAAAAACTAACGGAGGATAGGGCAAATTCATAAGCGGCTGACTGCGTTTTCTTATACGTTAACATGAGCCGGCCGCTTTGTTGTAGTCCTGTTAATGCGTCAGTGACATCACCACCTGCTTCACATTTCCTTCCATTTCTCTCACGGCATCTGAAATATCGTTTCTGCGTGACAGGGCATGATACTTTTCTGACGATGTCACAGAATTATTGATAACCTGCTCAACCTGTTTAAGCACCGCTTCCTGTTCATCGGCGGCTTCATTCAGTACAACGACGACGCTGGCAGTTTCCTGTATATCTTTCACCACCAGATTCAATGTTTCCAGCGCCGCGGCCGCTTCTCTTGCATTCACATCTGCCAGTGATTTTCCGGATTGCATAGCCACTACCGCACCCTGCGCTTCAGACTCAAAGCTTGAAAGAATGCCGTTGATTTCCCGCGTTGACTGCTGGGTTTTGGCTGCCAGAGCCCGCACTTCGTCGGCAACCACGGCAAATCCTCTGCCATGCTCCCCTGCTCTTGCTGCTTCAATAGCCGCATTCAGAGCCAGCAAGTTGGTCTGATCGGCAATTTCATTGATGACATTAACGACTTTGAGGATGTTATTACTGCGGGATTGCAGGGCATCAACAATGTCACTGGACTGATTTACTGTCTCAGCAAGTTGCCTGAAGCCGTCGTTAGCTTTTGAAAAGGTGGCGTAACAGGCGGCTACATTGGTTTCAGAGCTGTTAGTGGCGACGGCCACCTGGTCGGTAATGGCAACCAGACTCTGTACAATTTCTTTCAGTTTATCGGTACTGCTGTCCAGCGACTGACTGGTCTGGTGCTGCTCTTCTGCGCCGGCCAGAATAGCCTGACTCACATCACTCAGCGTAATAACAGCGTGGGCAACCTGAGACTCAGCCTGTTTGAGTTGTTCAACGGAGCCCCGCAACTTGTCCTGTAACGAGCGTGCAGAATCCGCCAGCGAGCCCAGTTCGTGCCCGCTGCGGTAATCAAGCTTGTAGTCATACCGGCTTTTTGCCAGAGCAGCAATGCAGGCCGCGATTTGCTTAACCGGTTTAATGACCTGTTTACGTAAACGTTGAACTACATACCAGGTAGTCAGTGCCGATAACACCAGTGCAGCGATCAGGATCATCCATAATGTGCGGCGGGTATCCGTTCTCAGGTTTTCAAAAGCATTGAAAGACTGCTCAGCGATGTTTGTTGCCACCGCTTCAAGTAATTCAGCAGGTTTGCGGTCAATGCCTTTCACGTAGGCGTCTGCCACTTTAGCATCGTAACCCGCTGTCACAAACGCGTCGAAACCTTCACGGTACTTTTCTGCCATATGATTATGGGCATCCAGAAATTCACGGATAGTGCTTCTGGCTTCCGCACTTATCGCCTGATTCGTTAATAACTTGCGGAACCCCTCCTGCACGTCAGCTTCCCGTTGCTGAAACCGCTGCCAGTACTTTTCCCTGTTGTCATCGTCATAACCACGCAGCAAGGTGTTTTTCCATTCCTGTACCTGCGTTTTAAAGGTATTCAGGATAGCTGTTACATCACGCTCTGACTGAACCAGACTGTTTTCCAGTTCATCAAAATGGTTGAGTAAGGCAAAAGATTTATACAGTGATGAAGAGTTAAGCATCACTAAGATAATAAGAGCTGCCATCACGGGAGTCATGACAAGCCGGCTGATACTGGAATATTTCAACATGGGAACCTGGTAAAACGCTTTTCGGGTAAATGTAATACTGAATCATTTAGACGAAAGTATTAGATGATGTTTTTATGACAGCAACATGACAGCAGGTTGCGAATGTCAGTTGAGGGAGTATGAAAAAGGGATAGTCAGTATGTGCATTTATACGGAAGGTAGCGGCGAACCGGAACAATTCGCCGCCGGAAGTAATTGAATCTCAAGGTTATTCGGTATCGAACGGTGCCAGTACCAGTTTGCCGATGGCTGAACCACTTTCAAGGATTTGGTGGGCTCTGAACAGATTAGCGGCATTGACCGGGCCCAAATGCTGGCCGAGTGTGGTTTGAAGCTCCCCCGCAGTAAGCATTTTGCTCACATCGCTGAGGATTTCATGTTGTTTAAGAATGTCACTGGTATTGAACAGAGAGCGGGTGTACATGAACTCCCAGTGAAGCGAAATACTCTTGCGCTTTAACAGACCGATATCCAGCGGACCCGGATCGTCAATCAGACCGAACTTGCTTTGCGGCTTCATTAAATCAGCCAGCGCGGCAATATGTGTCTGCGTATGCGTGAGGCTGGCGACATAGTCAACACCCTCTAATGACAATGCTTCGTACTGCGGAGGCAGAGGTTGTGAGTGGTCGAGTACATGATGTGCGCCCATTTTACTCACCCATTCCTTCGTTTCCGGTCTGGATGCCGTGGCAACAACAGTCAGACCGGTAAGTTTACGGGCAAGCTGAATTAGAATGGAACCCACACCGCCGGCAGCACCGGTGACAAGCAGCACTTTATCTTTACTTTCTTCACCCGGAGCAACTTCAAGACGATCGAACAACAGCTCCCACGCCGTCAGTGAAGTCAGTGGCATTGCCGCAGATTCAACATCAGACAGCCCTTCGGGTGCCAGCGCAACAATACGCTCATCTACCAGCTGAAATTCCGCATTGGTACCACTACGGGAAATATCACCGGCATAAAATACCTTATCGCCTTTTTTGAACAACGACGCATCGCTGCCTGTGGATTCAACGATACCCACCGCGTCCCATCCGAGGATTTTTACCTCATCAGCCGGAGGAGACACACTACGACGAATTTTGGTGTCTACCGGATTCACTGAAACGGCAAGCACTCTCACCAGCAGATCTCTTCCTGCCGGCACAGGAGTTGCCATATTGATTGCCTGAATTGCGTTTTCAGTCAGCGTTTCAGACGCCTGCTTATAACCATATGCGCGCATGTTTTATCCCTTTGTTCAGCAAACTGCTCTACATGAATGTGCTACACGATAACGCTTCCTGACACGCAGACGCCAGAGGAAAATCGTCGCAGTTGCTCAATAACGGGATAACATGACTCTTAATTAAAGTTAACAAATTGTTAATTCACAAATGATAAAAACAGATTGAAGTAATCGGTTTATCCAATTTTCTCTTATCACAAATCTGAATCATATTCTTATGGCCTGAAGTGTGACCAGAAACTATTCAATAAGGATAAACACATGAAAATGAAACTCTTACCCGTTGTCGCAGCTATCGCCATGGCATTATCGCCAAATGCGTACTCTGCCACTATGGATCAAAATGCGAAAGTAGTGGGCGAAGCCCCGAAGGGCAATAAATTCTGGTGGCCGGAACAACTGGACCTGTCCCAGTTACGTGCCCACGGTGTTGCATCAAACCCTTACGGCGAAAACTTTAATTACGTAAAAGCATTTGAATCACTGGATTTAAATGCCGTTAAAGCCGATATCCGCGAAGTGCTTACCTCTTCACAACCCTGGTGGCCTGCAGACTATGGTCATTACGGTCCGTTCTTTATCCGTATGGCATGGCACGCAGCCGGTACTTACCGGACTGTTGACGGACGCGGCGGTGCCGGTGGTGGTCAGCAACGTTTCGACCCGCTGAACAGCTGGCCGGATAACGCTAACCTGGATAAAGCACGTCGTTTACTGTGGCCAATCAAACAGAAATACGGCCGTAACATTTCATGGGGTGATTTAATGGCCCTTACCGGTAACGTGGCACTGGAAGACATGGGCTTTAAAACCTATGGTTTTGCTGGCGGACGTGTGGACGACTGGGAACCGGATCATGTTTACTGGGGCCCGGAAGAAGAAATGCTTACCGATCAGCGCCGGGACGAGAAAGGCAACCTGAAAGGTCCTCTGGCTGCGGTAGAAATGGGTCTGATTTACGTCAATCCGGTTGGACCTCACGGCAAGCCTGATCCGATTGCTGCTGCCCACGACATCCGTATGTCTTTCGGCCGCATGGCTATGAATGATGAAGAAATCGTAGCGCTTATCGCGGGTGGTCACACTTTTGGTAAAGCTCACGGAGCCAAAAAAGCAGACTGTCTGGGTAAAGAACCTGCTGCCGGTGATCTGGAAGACCAGGGCTTTGGCTGGAAAAACAGCTGTGGCAAAGGTAATGCAGAAGACACGATGACCAGCGGACTGGAAGGTGCCTGGACGGTGACGCCGACGCAGTGGACAACAAATTATCTGGATAACCTGTTTGGTTTCGAATGGAAACAAACAAAGAGCCCTGCCGGCGCTATTCAGTGGATCCCTACTGCAGAATCCGCGGCGAACATGGTTCCTGACGCCCACGTTCAGGGTAAGCGTCACGCTCCCATCATGTTTACCACTGACCTTGCGCTGAAAGAAGATCCTGAATTCCGTAAGATTGCGAAGCGCTTCCAGCAGAATCCGGAAGACTTTGAACTGGCTTTCGGTAAAGCCTGGTTCAAACTGAATCACCGTGATCTTGGACCGAAAGCCCGTTATCTGGGTGCTGAAATCCCGGCTGACGACCTTATCTGGCAGGATCCGATTCCTCAAGTTGACCACAAGCTGGTTTCAGACAAACAAGCTAAACAACTGAAGAAGGACATTCTGAAGTCAGGTCTGTCTGTACAGGAATTAGTGCGTGTCGCCTGGGCGGCTGCAGCCAGCTACCGTGATACAGATATGCGCGGTGGTGTAAACGGTGCCCGTATTGCTCTTGCTCCGCAAAAGGACTGGGCAATTAATAATCCGGCAGAAGTACAAAAAGTGCTGGGCAAGCTGAAAGACATTCAGGCCGGTTTCAATAAGAAATCGAAGAAGGTCAAAATTTCTCTGGCCGACATGATTGTACTGGCAGGTGCCGCAGGTGTTGAACAGGCAGCGAAAGACGCCGGTGTTGACGTGACCGTTCCGTTCATTCCGGGTCGTATGGATGCCACACAGGAAATGACAGATGTTGAGTCGTTCGCGGTACTGGAACCGACTGCTGATGCTTTCCGTAACTACTGGGCTGAAAGTAACTACCGCTCACCGGCTGTGATGATGGTCGATAAGGCAGACATGCTGTCACTGAGTGTGCCTGAAATGACAGTTCTGCTGGGCGGAATGCGTGCCATGAACGCGAACGCTGACGGTTCAGCACATGGTGTACTGACAGGCAACCCCGGTCAGCTGACAAACGATTTCTTCGTTAATCTGCTGGATATGTCTACAGAGTGGAAAAAGTCAGAAGATGACGTAGCCATTTATGTAGGTACAGATCGTACTTCAGGCGAACAGAAATGGACTGCCACACCGGTTGACCTGATCTTCGGTTCTAACACTGAATTACGGGCCATTGCCGAAGTGTACGGCTCTGAAGATGCGAAAGAGAAGTTTGTTACCGACTTCGTAGATGCATGGGTAAAAGTAATGCGCAACGATCGCTTTGATCTGAAACGCAGCTAATTCCCGCCCTCTATATACCTCGTTAAACCATGCCCCCGCTTAAGGGGGCATTTTTATTTCCCCCGCTTATGAATGAACCTGTCAGCAGGTCTTTTCGTAAAACCTCCGGCAATCTGCACAATCAGGCAATCATTAAAGAGCATCAGGCATGCACACCCCTGGTGTTTTTACTTAAAATTTCCGTTATCAGGATATGCCTGAGCATGTAACGACAAATGAGGCTATAGTTATGAAAACAATTGGATATGCGGCTCACTCGTCAGACGCCCACATGGTTCCTTATCATTTCGAAAGACGGAATCTGCGCGACAATGACGTAGCCATCGAAATTCTTTATAGCGGCGTTTGCCACTCTGATCTTCACACCGTAAACGGCGACTGGGGCGACCAGCCTTATCCGTTAGTACCGGGACACGAAATCGTCGGTAAAGTCATAGAAGTTGGCGCAGACGTTAAAAACTACAAAGTGGGCCAGCACGTAGCTGTAGGCTGTATGGTCGACAGCTGTCAGTCCTGCGACCAGTGTGACCACGGTGAAGAGCAATTTTGTCGCAATGGTATGACGCCCACTTACGGCGCACCGGACCGCATCAGCGGTGAAATTACTCAGGGCGGGTACTCAAAGCACATTGTTGTGCGCGAAGAATTCGTTCTGAATGTACCTGAATCATTAGACCTGGCCCGTACTGCACCTATTCTTTGTGCTGGTATCACCACTTTTTCTCCTCTGCGTACCTGGGGCGTTAAAGAAGGCAGCCGCGTAGGCGTAATTGGCCTGGGTGGTCTGGGTCATATGGCGGTTAAACTGGCAGTGGCCATGGGCGCAGAAGTAACCGTTCTCAGCCGTTCTGACTCCAAAGCAAGTGAAGCGAAGAAGCTTGGCGCAACCGGTATTCTGGTTTCTAAAGATGAAGAAGCAATGAAAAAGGCGGCCAGCTCCTTCGACCTCATCATTGATACCGTTCCGGTAAAACACGACCTGGACCCGTACACACCGCTGCTGGATGTTGACGGCACCATCGTCATTGTTGGTCAGGTTGGCCCCATGGAAGACTTAATGTCTGTCCCTCTGGTTTTCGGCCGCCGCCGCGTAGCAGGCTCTCTGATTGGCGGTATCAGGGAAACTCAGGAAGTACTGGATTTCTGTGCTGAGCACAACATTCACCCTGAATGTGTGATGATTAAAGCTGATGAAGTGAATGAAGCATTCGCAAGCCTGGCAAAAGGTGACGTAGCCCACCGTTACGTGATTGATATGTCGAGTCTGGAAGTGTAAACCTTCGGACAGTCAAAAATAAGAAAGCCCGCAAAATGCGGGCTTTTCTGTTTAGCTACGCTTTCTTCGGGTAAAGAAGCCAGCCATAGCCAGAGTAATCAATATCAGAGTGCCGGGTTCAGAAACACTTACCGGACCTGTCGCTCCATTCAACAAGTAGTTAATACTATTGGAGAGGAGAATATTACCATCAGATACATCATAGGTATCGAACAAGCCACTTAACAGTAATGAATTGCCACTATTTCCCTCGACAACTGCACAACCTGAACCCAACGTCCCCAGACATTGAGATGATGAGGATGCTATCCAGCTACTGGAAAAAATACCCCAGCCCGGGTTTGCCAGCATAAGCGGTGAAGACAGACCCGCAAAAATGGGGTGTGAGTCAATCGCAATATTTGTCCCGTTTGTACCTGAACGACCTGAAGCTCCCAATAATGCAGATAAACCTGAATTATCAAGCCAGGTTGTACCTAATATAGAGCCCCCGTTACCCAGATAAGTATCAAGACCTGAAATACTGCTGAAAATATCGTTATTCTGTTCGCCAAGGATTACCAGATCCCAGCTTTGTGAAGCAAGCTGAGTATTGAAGTCTGTCACCGACGTTACAGTTGTCGTTTGAACGTCCAAACCAGATAATGTTAGTGCGCCAGGTACAGACGATGTGGCAATAGTGTCATCTTCAAAATAAAGAACAGACGCAATTGATACTGATGTATGACCTAAAATCAAAGCAATTAATAATAGTGATTTTTGTATATTTAGTTTCATTTTCCACTTCCTGTATTTATCAAAACCTCAGTTTTGCCTAACAAGATTTGAGCCAAAAAAATAACCCCTAAATTTCAGTCAGATAGATAATTGTTAATATTTAGTTGCAAAATAAACTGACAGTTAAAAATGCGATAATTGATAATTTAGAGACGAGAGCCCTAAATTTAAGAACAAAAAAGCCCTGCATTTGCAGGGCTATACATTATTTGAACGATGTCATTAAGACTAATGAGAGAACTTATTCCCACTCAATGGTTGCAGGCGGCTTACCAGAAATATCGTAAACCACGCGGGAAATGCCGTCGATTTCGTTGATGATACGGTTAGACACCTTACCTAAGAAATCGTATGGCAGGTGCGCCCAGTGTGCGGTCATGAAATCAATGGTTTCAACCGCACGCAGCGATACGACCCAGTCGTATTTACGGGCATCACCCATTACGCCAACAGAACGTACCGGCAGGAATACGGTGAATGCCTGGCTGACTTTGTGGTACAGATCAGCAGCGTGCAGTTCTTCGATAAAGATAGCATCAGCACGACGCAGCAGGTCACAGTATTCTTTCTTGATTTCGCCCAGTACGCGTACGCCCAGACCAGGGCCAGGGAACGGATGACGGTACAGCATGTCGTATGGCAGGCCGAGCTCCAGACCAATCTTACGTACCTCGTCTTTAAACAGCTCGCGTAATGGCTCGACCAGACCCATCTTCATGTCTTCTGGCAGACCACCCACGTTGTGATGCGATTTGATAACGTGGGCTTTACCGGTAGCAGAACCGGCTGATTCAATAACGTCAGGGTAAATTGTGCCCTGTGCCAGCCACTTGGCGTTAGTCAGCTTGGATGCTTCCTCATCGAATACCGCAACGAACTCGTTACCGATAATCTTACGTTTTTTCTCTGGATCCGCTTCGCCTTCAAGACGGGCGAGGAAGCGGTCTTCCGCATCCACCTTAATGATGTTCAGACCAAAGTGATCGCCGAACATGTCCATTACCTGCTGGCCTTCGTTTAAACGCAGCAGACCGTTGTCTACGAATACACAAGTCAGCTTGTCACCGATAGCACGGTGAATAAGCATGGCAACCACAGATGAATCCACACCGCCTGACAGGCCGAGGATCACTTCGTCATCACCCACTTTTTCTTTGATACGCTCAATGGCATCTTCGATGATGGCGCCCGGTGTCCATAGCTTCTCACAGCCACAGATGTCCATCACGAAATGAGTCAGCAAACGCTGGCCCTGACGGGTGTGGGTCACTTCCGGGTGGAACTGTACACCGTAGAAACGTTTTTCTTCGTTGTACATAGCCGCATGCGGACAAGATGGTGTCTGCGCGATGGTTTCGAAACCTTCCGGAATCGTCGCCACTTTATCGCCGTGACTCATCCATACGTCCAGCAGTGCGTTGCCGTTTTCGCCGATGTGGTCTTCAATCTGTGCCAACAGGTCGGTAGCTTTTAATACTTCAACCTGCGCATAACCGAACTCACGCTTGTTAGAGCCCTGTACGCTACCGCCAAGCTGTTCCGCCATGGTCTGCATGCCGTAACATACGCCAAGCACCGGTACACCGGCTTCAAATACGTACTCCGGGGCACGGGGCGAGTTCAGTTCAGTGACCGACTCCGGGCCGCCCGACAGAATGATACCGTCCGGGTTGAATCCGCGAATTTGCTCTTCGGTCACGTCCCAGGCCCACAGCTCACAGTAAACACCGATTTCACGTACGCGACGTGCAATCAGTTGCGTGTACTGGGAACCGAAGTCCAGAATAAGTATGCGCTGGCTATGAATATTGGTGGTCATGTTTTTACCCGTTAAATAAAACAGAAAGGCTGGTAGAGATACCAGCCTGACAAAATACTAGTTTAGCGGCGATTAGCCCAAACGGTAGTTTGGCGCTTCTTTGGTGATACTCACATCGTGTACGTGAGACTCGCCCATGCCCGCTGACGTTACGCGCACAAACTGTGCTTTGGTGTTCAGCGTAGGAATATCTTCACAGCCAGTCAGACCCATGGCTGAGCGCAGGCCGCCCATTTGCTGATGGATGATGGTCGCAATTGGGCCTTTATATGCTACGCGGCCTTCGATACCTTCCGGTACCAGCTTCTCAGCATTATCTGATGCCTGGAAGTAACGGTCAGAAGAACCGTGACGCTGATTCATCGCACCCAGCGAGCCCATTCCACGGTAAGACTTGTAGTAACGGCCCTGATACAGTTCAACTTCACCCGGCGCTTCTTCAGTACCGGCCAGCATACTACCCACCATTACGCAGCTTGCACCGGCTGCCAGTGCTTTAGCGATGTCACCGGAGAAACGGATACCGCCGTCTGCGATAACAGGAATACCTGTACCTTCAAGGGCATCAACCGCATCAGCGATGGCAGTGATTTGAGGTACACCACAACCGGTAACAATACGGGTTGTACAGATAGAACCAGGACCAATCCCTACTTTAACACCATCAACACCGGCATCAGCCAGTGCTTTCGCACCCGCTGCTGTTGCCACGTTACCGGCAATGATTTGTAAGTCAGGATACGCACCACGAATACGGGCAACCTGATCGATTACGCCCTGTGAGTGACCGTGTGAAGTATCGATAAGCAGTACGTCAACGCCTGCCTCAACCAGACCGGCAATACGCTCGTCAGTACCGGCACCTACGCCAACGGCTGCGCCAACACGCAGACGACCCAGTGAGTCTTTACATGCGTTTGGTTTGCTTTCCGCTTTCTGGAAATCTTTAACGGTAATAAGACCGGTCAGTTTGAAGGCATCGTCAACGACCAGAATTTTCTCGATACGGTTTGCGTGCATCAGATCCAGTACTTCTTTAGAGTCTGCACCTTCTTTTACTGTTACCAGCTTATCTTTCGGAGTCATAACCTGACTAACCGGTAAATCAAGACGGTTCTGGAAGCGCATATCACGTCCGGTGACGATACCGATGAGGTTGTTATCTTTATCAGTCACAGGGAAACCGGAATAACCCAGTTTCTTGCTCATCGCGAGTACTTCGCCGATAGCCGTGGTCTGTTCTACGGTTACAGGGTCTGAAACCACACCGCTTTCGTATTTTTTCACTTCACGTACGTGATTTGCCTGCTCTGCCGGCTCCATGTTTTTGTGAATAAAGCCGATGCCGCCTTCCTGGGCAAGGGCAATCGCCAGACGCGCTTCCGTAACAGTATCCATAGATGCAGATACCATAGGGATATTCAGCGACACGCCGCGAGTCAGTTTAGTATGGAGGTTTGCTGTATGAGGAAGGACAGTAGAGTGCCCCGGTACCAGCAGTACATCATCAAAAGTAAGAGCTTCTTGAATGATTCTGAGCATGCAATAACACCTGAATAAGTGGAGAGTTAATTGCGGCGCAATTGTAGTGTTTTTTCTAAATCAGGTAAACTCTAATTGTCCTAAACCTGATGATTTTTTATTTATGCTGTTTAATTCCCCTTCTACATCCCGTCAAATTCTCACTGTGACCAAGCTGAACAGGCTGGCAAGGACCGTACTGGAAGGCGAAATCGGCCTTGTCTGGTTGTCTGCAGAAATCTCTAATTTCGTCGCGGCCTCCTCTGGACACTGGTATTTCACCCTGAAAGACAACAAGGCCCAGGTACGGGCGGCCATGTTCAAGGGGTCGAACCGCTATGTAAAACAGCGACCGAAGGAAGGCGACAAAGTGTTAGTGCGCGCTTCTGTGGGCTTGTATGAGCCACGGGGCGACTATCAACTGGTTATTGAACATCTTGAAGCTGACGGTGACGGCGCGCTGAAACAAGCCTTTGAGGCCCTGAAACTGAAATTACAGCGCGACGGCTTGTTTGACGCCGATGCGAAGCGCCCTGTCCCTCAGGTAATTAATAAAATCGGTGTGGTCACCTCTTCGGCCGGTGCTGCCTTGCACGATGTTCTCACCGTGCTGAAACGCCGCAGCCCGGCAACAGAAGTCATCGTGTATCCCACCCTGGTACAAGGCGAACAGGCCCCTGCACAAATTATCCATGCGCTGGAAACTGCGTACCATCGCGATGAAGTCGATGTCATACTGCTCACCCGGGGTGGCGGATCGCTGGAAGACTTATGGTGCTTTAATGATGAGGCGCTGGCCCATTGTATTTCTGCATCACCGGTGCCGGTGGTGAGTGCGGTGGGTCACGAAGTGGATGTAACCATTGCCGACTTTGTGGCAGACGTGCGCGCCCCTACTCCGTCAGCAGGTGCTGAGCTGTTAAGCCGGGATCAGAGTGAACGCCTGGCGTTTGTTCAGCAAAAAGCGACAGCACTTAACCGTGCCTGGCAACAACAGTTCAGACAACAGCAACACCAGCTCGCCGTATTACAGCAGCGCCTGAAAGCGGTGCATCCGGAGCGACGCTTGCAAAGTCAGTCACAGTCTCTGGATCGCGCAGCACTGGCCCTGAGTCATGCTATGGAGTCACGGATCGCAGGTTATGCCACCAGGCTGAATAACCTGCTGCGCAGGCTGGACAGACAAAACCCCGCAAACCGGGTGGTCCGCCTGCAAGACCGTTGCAGTCAGCTCGACAGCGCGCTGAAAAAATCGGTGCAGCGCCTGCTTGAAAGTAAAAACAGGCAATTGCAGGGTCAGGCACAATTACTGAATTCAGTGAGCCCGCTCCAAACACTCACACGTGGCTACAGCATCACTTTTGCTGACGATAAGCCAATACTGTCATCAACGGAAGTCAGTGAGGGGGATGAAATCACCACCCGCCTTGCCAGTGGCGAAATTATCAGTAAGGTGACCACTGTGAAGAAAAGTCTGTGAAAAGACACTTGAGCACGGGCCGGGGTTAAGTCACACTAGCCCTCCCCTAATCCTTCCCGATATCAGGAATCTTTGTGAATAAGGTTTGCAGTCTGTTGCCACTGGTTTTGATAACCGGTTGTCAGCAAGTGCCAGAAAAACCCGCGCCCGCGCCTTCGTTTTTACCCAAATATCATGTTGCGGCTCCCGTAGCACTGTTTTCCACCTGGCCCGGGGAAACCATGAGTGCCCGCTGCCAACAGGTCAATGCCACTGATAGTTGTATTGAAGATGCTATTGCCGGGAATGAATTTGCCGCTATTCTCAAAGAAAAGAACTGGTTTGATGATGTACTGACAGAGTCAGATGCCGCTGACTATGAAATCCTCATAGCATCGTTATCAGCACAGGTTGCTGATAACGATAGTGACGGCGTTTCACTCCACTCAGCTACAGCAGGCTTATGGCCGGCAAACACCACGCCGCATTATTTTACTGAATTCACCGTGCAATGGCGTGGGGTGGAAATAGACTCTCAACGATTTGAAACTTACTCAAAAACGGAAAAGCCTGTCACTGAACTTGCATCAGAAATACTGGACACCTGGTGGCTGGCGTCGCTGCGAAAATCTGTTTTCTCTGCTGAATACCTTTTCACCGCGCTGGGTGCCAGCGACTACAATTCAGAGCTGGTCCTGCCTCAATCCATCGGCGAATTTATCCTTCAGGATACCCAGCATTATCCTGATCCGTTTAAAGGTATTATCAGCCGTTACAGCCACCCTGAATTTGATGACGCACTGATAGATATTACTGTCGGACCGGTGCTGATGGACTTATCCATGCCTGAATCCCAAAGGCTACAGGCAGCACTGGAAGAAAATCTGAAAGAAGCGACACAGATGTCGGCCGCACAGGGACTCACGCTGATCACAGACAGTCCGGTATCAGCTTTCACGGTAAATTCGGCTTCACAACGCTTTAATGGTTACCGTATGGCCGTGCATGCAGAAAATGAACCCGGTGAGCCATTATTCGCGACGACTTATGTTTTTGAAATGAAAGATAAGCTGGTGACATTGTCCACCACATTTCCACCCAGAATAGCTGATAATCTGGTGTCAGCGGCGCTGCCGGCGATTGAAGTACCGGGTGAATCCGCGCTGATGAAAACCATCAGAGGTATGTCATCAGCGCAATAAGGACGGGGCTTACTTCTTGCTTTTGTGGAATGCCATCATACGCTTACGTTTGCGCTGCTGCGCCAGCGTAAGCTGATTCTTCTTACCTTCAAACGGGTTCGCCCCTTCACGGAACTCTATTTTAATAGGCGTTCCCATCACTTTCAGTGACTTACGGTAATAGTTCATCAGATAACGTTTATAAGACCCCGGCAGATCGTCGACCTGGTTGCCGTGGATCACGATAACCGGCGGGTTATAACCACCGGCGTGGGCGTATTTCATTTTCACACGGCGACCACGAACCATTGGAGGCTGGTGCTCTGCCTGAGCCATTTCCATGATTTGGGTAAGCATAGCCGTGCCCACGCGCTGGGTAGCACTGTCATAAGCCTCAATCACTGACTCAAACAAATTACCCACACCGGAGCCGTGCAGAGCCGATATAAAATGCAAACGGGCAAAGTCAATGAACCCGAGACGACGGTCAAGCTCCCGCTTGATATCATCTTTAATGTCTGTGCTCAGACCGTCCCATTTATTCACTGCGACCACCAGAGAACGGCCGGAATTCAGAATGTAACCCAATAAGCTGAGATCCTGATCCGCAATCCCTTCACGGGCATCAATCACCATTAACACAACGTTGGCTTCTTCTATAGCCTGTAATGTTTTAACAATAGAGAATTTTTCAACTGCATCAGCAACGCGCTTACGGCGGCGCACACCGGCTGTATCAATAAGGATATACTCCCGCCCGTCGCGCTCAAGAGGAATGTAGACACTGTCACGGGTAGTACCCGGCATATCGAACACAACCACTCGGTCTTCACCCAGAATACGGTTGGTCAGCGTGGATTTACCCACATTGGGTTTGCCTACAATAGCCAGTTTAATCGGGAGGTTCTTCAGCCTTTCTAACTGCTGCTCAGCGTCCAGTTCTTCATGAACCTCTTTTGGCTGCACCTGCATGTCCGGAAATTCTTCCGCCAGAGGTGTCAGCGCCTGTTCCAGTAACAGAGAAACGCCACGGCCGTGAGCGGCAGCAATCTGGTGGATGGTGCCAAGACCAAGAGTATAGAAATCAGCGCTTTCACTGTCGCCGTCGATGCCGTCGACTTTGTTGGCAACCACAAACAGCTTCTTGTTCACTTTACGTAAGTGTTCTGCAATGCCGATATCCGCAGGTAACAAGCCTGCACGGGCATCAACGAGGAACAGAACCACATCTGCTTCATCAATAGCACGCAGCGACTGATGCGCCATTTCTGCATCAATCCCTTCTTCATCGCCGGTGATACCGCCGGTATCTACAACAATGAATTGCTTTTGCTCCCAGGTCGCCTGCCCGTATTTCCGGTCCCGGGTCAAACCGGGAAAGTCTGCAACCAGTGCATCACGGGTGTTGGTTAATCGGTTAAACAATGTAGATTTACCCACATTCGGGCGACCCACGAGGGCAACAACAGGCAACATGCTTGAAGTCCTAAAATAAACTGGTTTAAAAATGCAGTAGCCGCGGAACTCGCGGCTACTGAATGAATCGGGCGATTATACCCTATATTAGCAGGCGCCGTCAGCTAAACCGGAACGGCGCGAAAAAGAGATTGGATGGCGTAATACTTAAGGGACTGAAAACGAAGCAACATCACCTTCACGGGTAACGGCAATGACCGCGTTACCGGTATAAACAGGGGCTGCGAATACTGATTCATCTTCATCGTCGCCGCCCAGGTCGTACCGGGCGACAATTTTTCCGTCTTCTTTATTGATCCAGTGCAGCAAGCCCCACTTATCACCCACAACCAGATAGTCGCCGGCTGGCTCAGCTGCCGTCAGTACGCGCTTTTTCAAGCCGCTCTGCGACCACAGTTCAACACCGTTACGGCGGTCCAGTGCATACACGTGAGAGTTATTATCGACTACGTACAGTGTATTACCGTCCATCGTCACATTACGGTAGGAGGCATATTCACGCTTCCAGATAACCCGCCCTGATCGTAACTCAACCGCTGCCAGTGTACCGTTGTAAGAAATAGCGTAAATAGTGCCGCCATACATTAAAGGCGCAGAATCCACATCAACGATACGTTCAAGTTCAGTCGCACCGCTGGGCGCAGTGATCGGTGTTTCCCAGGCAATCAGTCCGGAATCCAGAATGTTCACCTGAATCTTACCCGTAGGCGTACCCAGAATCACACCACCGTTACTGACAGCAGGCGTAGAAATGCCGCGAAGGGTCAATGGCGGTACATCACCAACCTGTTCCCAGACCTGCTCACCGGTTTCAACGTCCAGCGCATAAAGAATACCTGAGCCAGTGTTAACGATAACCAGATTGTCGCCGGTAACCGGTGAAGCAAGAATTTCACCATTAACGGTTTGCGTCCAGTTTACCTCACCGGTTTCAGCATTCAGTGACATCAGTACGCCATCTTCAGTACCAACGAAAACACGGCTTCCGTCAACAGACAACCCGCCGATCTTGGCAGATGCACCGCTTTTCCAAAGATTGCTTACAGAGGAGAACATGCCCTCATCTTTGAAGATAGCAAAGTTCTGTTCCCACAGTGTTTCACCACTTTCAGGATCCAGTGCCGCTACCGTGCCATGACGGTCGGCAACATATAATTTCTCATTGGCATACACAGGGCGCAGGTGTGAGAAATAGCTGTCGATTCCCTCACCCACTTCTGCTTCCCAGTTCACTGTGGGTACAAACTGTGCGTCCAGTGGCGCGAGTCTGCGGATTTCTAACTCTTCGTCATCGACAAACCAGTCTGAAATAGTTGTACATCCTGACAGCGATACTGACAGCGCCAGCGCCAGTCCGGCAGCCCGTGTAATCCGGCCTGTACGGCCACACGTTTTCGTTAACAAATCCGATACCTCTATTATAGTTATTCGCTTGCCAGAACTGGCAGATTGTCCAGCTTCATTTCCAGCAGAACATTACCGCTGGCGGCTTCTAACGCTTCAGTGTAAGCCATGCGTGCCGCGTCATATTTTTCCTGCGCCACATAGACATCGCCTTCGATTTCTTTCACGTTGCCATCAAACGCACTGTCATTAACCGCTTTAAGCGTAGACAGCGCGGCATCGTCATTACCCTGTTCCAGTTGAATACGGGCAAGACGCAGTGAAGCAATGGTTGCCAGGTGCGCATCTGCTGCCTGGTCTTTTACTGCTGTGAGTGCTTTCACAGCCGCATCATAATCGTTGTTGCTTACGGCTTGTTGCGCAGCAACCAGACCACCGATAGTGGCATAACCACTACTTTCTGTTTTACCCAGAAAACTGTCCAGCTTCCCGGCGTTGCCATCAGCTTCAATAGATTCGACTGCCACCTGATAGTCCGCAGAGGCCTGTTCTTTTGCTGTGCGCTGGGCATCAGAATAATAACGCCAGCCCCACAGGCCTCCCAGACCTAATACAGCACCAATCAAAATGGCCGCGCCATTGTCTTTCCAAAACTTTTTAATCGCTTCGACTTGTTGTTCTTCTGTGGCGAAATGTTCCATGTACTTAACCTCTAAATCGACTTCTTTCTGCCGGCTGCCCGCCGGCAGCACTTAATCCACTAACTCTGACAACATACCGGCCAGTTCAGCCAGTGCTACCGTCTTTTGTTCACCGTCAGAACGCAGCGGTTTCACTGTCGCTACTTTATTCTCAGCTTCTTCGCTGCCAAGTAACACAGCATAACCTGCACCGGTCTTATCAGCACGCTTCAACTGTTTCTTAAAGTTGCCGCCGCCGCAATGCATCATAACCCGCATGGAAGGACAACTGTCCCGCAGCAGCTCCGCCACTTCAAGGGCATAGGCATCAGCGCCCATTGAGGTAACGTACACATCAGCAGCAATATTATCCTGTTCAGTGGCCTGCAAGGTAGTTAACAGCAATACCAGCCGCTCCATACCCATAGCAAAGCCCACTGCCGGCGTGGCTTTGCCACCCAACTGCTCAACCAGACCGTCGTAACGGCCACCGGCACACACTGTGCCCTGAGCGCCCAGACTGTCTGTTACCCACTCAAAAACAGTGCGGTTGTAGTAGTCGAGCCCGCGTACCAGTCGTGGATTAACCTCGTATTGGATGCCCGCCTGCGATAATCGTTCACATAAATTTGAAAAATGTGTTTTGGATTCTTCGTCCAGGTGATCAAGCAGTGATGGCGCATCCTGAATCGCCGCCTGCACATCGGGATTTTTACTGTCCAGTACACGCAGAGGATTGGTTTCAATACGGCGGAGAGAGTCTTCATCGAGCTGGTCAGCACGTGCCCGCAGATATTCAGTCAACGCTTCACGGTACAAGCGACGGGCCTCATTAGAGCCCAGAGAGTTAATTTGCAGGGTCACCTGATCACTGATGCCAAATGCTTTCCAGATGCGGGCACTCAGCAGGATCACTTCAACATCGATATCCGGTCCGTCGAGACCATAGGTCTCTACACCAAACTGGTGAAACTGACGGTAACGGCCCTTTTGCGGACGCTCGTGACGGAACATGGGTCCCATGTACCACAGTCGTTGCTGCTGGTTATATAACAAACCATGTTCATTACCAGCGCGAACTGTGCTCGCCGTGCCTTCGGGACGCAGTGTCAGGCTGTCGCCGTTTCTGTCTTCGAAGGTATACATTTCTTTTTCAACGATATCAGTCACTTCACCGATAGAGCGTTTAAATAAATCGGTACTCTCTACAATAGGAGTACGGATTTCCTGATAACCGTAACTGGCTACCACCTGACGCAGGGTGGACTCCACTCGCTGCCACGTACCGGACACTTCCGGCAGGCAGTCGTTCATTCCACGGATTGCCTGAATTGTCTTAGCCACCTGAAATTCTCATTTACCTGAAACTTAAAAGCCCCGCATTATAGGGGCTTTAGTATTAAACAACAATGTTACTTCCCTGACGGCGGAGCGGCGCATTTGTTATCTCATTGTGCCGCATTTCGCCCCACAGGTTTTACGATTCTTTTACCGAGACCGGAATCTTGTTTGCTTCATCCAGACGGGACGCTTTTGCACGGATACGACGCTCGAGCTGATCCACCAGGTCATCGTTAGCCAGGCGCTCACGCTGACGTTTACCGTCTTCGTAGAAACCGCTCATATTGCGCGCGCCGGTCAGACCTAAATCAGACACCTCAGCCTCACCGGGTCCGTTAACAACGCAACCGATTATGGACACATCCATGGGCGTTAAAATATCTTCCACACGCTGTTCCAGTGCGTTCACCGTACCGATGACATCAAACTCCTGACGGGAGCAACTCGGACAGGCAATAAAATTGATGCCTCTTGAGCGTATACGCAGCGACTTAAGGATATCAAAACCTACTTTGATTTCTTCAACCGGGTCAGCGGCCAGAGAAACACGCAGGGTATCTCCGATCCCTTCAGCTAGTAACATACCCAGACCTACCGCACTTTTCACGGCACCGGCACGTTGTCCGCCGGCTTCTGTAATACCCAGATGCAGCGGCTGATCAATTTGCTGAGCCAGCAAGCGGTATGCACCGACTGCCAGGAATACATCGGAGGCTTTCACACTGACCTTAAACTGGTCGAAGTTAAGCTTGTCCAGAATATCAACGTGGCGCATGGCTGACTCAACCAGCGCTTCAGGAGTAGGCTCGCCGTACTTTTCCTGCAGGTCCCGCTCCAGTGAACCACCGTTCACACCGATACGGATAGGAATATTTTTGTCTCTGGCGCAGTCCACCACAGATTTAACCCGTTCCATGTTGCCAATGTTGCCGGGGTTAATACGCAGGCAATCTACACCATATTCCGCCACTTTCAGGGCAATGCGGTAATCAAAATGGATATCTGCCACCAAAGGCACTGAGACTTGTGCACGGATAGCTTTAAATGCTTCTGCCGCTTCCATCGTAGGTACAGAGACCCGCACGATTTCACCGCCCACCGCGACGATACGTTTGATTTGAGCCACAGTAGCATCGACATCCGTTGTCGGCGTATTTGTCATAGACTGTACAGCAATGGGTGCGCCATCACCGACAGGTACGCTTCCCACATTAATGCGCGTAGATTTACGACGTTTGACGGGGCTTTCAGTAAACATGATTAGTCCTGCATTGGTAACGTGAAGCGGGCGATTCTGCCAACCTGAAACGCGGAAATATCAACGGCTTCATCGTCATAGGTAATACTCACACCATCAGGTGCACCTAAAGTTACTTTAAACGGCGGCTGGCCACTCACAGGCATCACCCGTCCGGAGGCTTTCACACCATAAGCGATAGCTTCGCCAGTGGCATCTTCGATATTAATCCAGCAATCTTCGGCGAAGGTAAGTACCAGCTCCACAGTAGCCGCGCCGGTAATATCAGTTGTTTCTGCATTGTCACCGGCTGCGGAGGCATCATCAACGCCGGTCATGTCGGTGCTGCTTTCCTCCGGTGCGCTTTCTGCGACATCTGATACGTCAGCTTCAGGTTGGTCACCTTCAGGCTGAATGTCAGCCTGCAAAGGCGCTGTATCCTCAGGGTTCGTGTCCGCAGCAGCAGATTCAATTGCGGAGTCTGAAGCTTCCTCAGTGACTGAAAGTGACGGCTGTGCAGATTCACTCACAGCAGGGTCTGCTGCTTGCGGGGATTCTGAGCGGGTTGTTGCAGCTTCTTTTTCAGCGGAGGGTTCAGAGAACGTCAAACCGTCAGACTGCTGATACCACCAGGCCACCAGCGCCACCACCAGTAACAGCAACATGATCCAGGTGACCATCATCCAGCGATCGTCATGGGCCTGCTTTGCTACGCGCTTTGAGAAACTCTGTAAACGTGCCGGCGGTCTGGTGACAGTATGCAGCCGGTTAAAACTGTCGATGACCGGCGCTTCCTGAATGCCCAGTTGTCTGGCATACATGCGGACATAGCCTTTCTGGAACGTTGCCGACATTGCTTCGTCCAGATGATCATTTTCGATATCCACGACATTTTTCAGTTTCAAAAACAGTTTATCAGCCATTTGTTGCTGACTTAATCCGGCTTTCTCCCGCGCATCCCGCAACATTTCGCCGGGAGTGGGAGCCGTGTTCTGTTCATCAACCGGGTTTTCGTTTGTGCTCATTGAATACCTTGTGGGTGTTATTTTTCGGGCGAAAGACGTAAACGCATACCTACCTCGATATCACCGGGATCGGCGAGTTTATTCCAGGCCTGTAAGCGCGACATTTTAATGTTGTATTTCAGTGAAATGCGATACAAATTTTCGCCCGGTTTCACTTCATGATAGCGGGTTTGCGGGTCTTCCAGTACCGGTAAATCAGGTTGCGGTTCATTCTGACCAGCAGCAGCTGCATTTTGTACCGGAGCAGGCTCTTTGCTGACCGGAGCGCTTTCAGGGCTGACCACCTTTTGTGCTTTAGCCTGAGCTTCTGCCTTCGGTTTTACCCGGCGCACTATTTGCGCAGAGGCATTGGCTTTGCGGATAATACTTTCCCGGTAGGCCTTTGCTTCCTCACTCTGAGGATACATAGTGACCAGCATTTCGCCGTATCCCTGCGCGGTCTCAGCATCGCCTTTCCCTTCAGCAATAGCGATAGCCAGCGTCACAGATTCGGGGCTCACACGGGAAACACGCTCATAACGACGCATAACAGATTCAGCCTCGTCCCATTGTCCGGTTTCAACGTAAAGCTGAGTCAGCATGAAGAGGCTTTTGGAACGGCCGGGCTGATGGTTCAGCGCATTTGTAAGATAGCCGATGGCTTCTTCACGCTTGCCCTGGTCAGCGGCACAGATAGCCATATTTTCGTAAGTTTGCGCTGAATTTGCGTATTGCAGGTTATTCAGTGCTTTGCTGTAAAAGTCATTAGCTTTGTCATATTTTTTCTGCTGACAAAGAAAAGCACCGTAGCTGTTGGCAATTTCGGCATTGCGGGGCGCCAGATCCAGAGCATTCTCGTAAGACTGTTCAGCTCTGCCCCACTCTTCCACGGTCTGGTAATAGTATGCCAGCGAATAATGCGCGTCAGCATACCTGGGAGCGAATTCCAGCGCTTTGTCCAGATTCACTTTGGCTTGCTGGTAATTGCCGTTTTTAAGGTAAGTCAGGCCCAGAGAAATTCGGGTCTTTGCGGCCTGTTCCATATCAAAATCATCGCCAGAATACCCGTTTTGCTGGCTCTGGCTTACACATCCTGTCAGTGCAATAACGAGAGCAAGTACGCCTAATCGCATGAAGCTCCTACCTCTTAATTAATTCCTTACTGCGCCATTTTTACTGAAATTGCTTCACCTTTCATCTGTTTCTTTAACATTCGTTTCGTACGGTCGACCACATCGCCTACTAACTGACCACATGCAGCATCAATATCGTCGCCACGGGTTTTCCGCACAACCACTGTCAGGCCGTAGCCCATCAGCACTTTGGCAAAGCGGTCAATACGGGAATTGCTTGAGCACAGGTAAGGTGAACCCGGATACGGATTAAACGGGATAAGGTTAATTTTGCACGGTGTTTCTTTAAGCACTTTTGCCAATTGGTGTGCCTGGTCGGTACTGTCATTTATGTTCGAGAGCATAACGTATTCTACGGTTACCTTGCCCTGATTCGCGCGGGACTTACTGAGATAACGGCGTACACCGGCAAGAAACGTCTCAATATTGTATTTCTTATTAATAGGAACGATTTCATTGCGAAGTTCATCTGTCGGAGCGTGCAGAGAAATAGCCAGCGCTACGTCAATCTGATCGCCCAGCATATCCAGCGCAGGAACGACGCCTGATGTACTCAGCGTGACACGGCGTTTTGACAGACCAAAACCAAAGTCATCCAGCATTAAATCCATAGCAGGTACGACATTCTTAAGATTCAGCAATGGCTCACCCATGCCCATCATTACCACATTGGTAATGGGTCGCTTAGATGTATCTTTCGACAGGCCCAGGAAGGTTGCCACACGCCATACCTGACCGATAATTTCGCTGACAGACAGATTACGGTTGAAGCCTTGCTGCGCCGTGGAACAGAAAGTACATTCCAGCGCACAGCCAACTTGCGAAGAAACGCAAAGGGTGGCCCGTTCTGCTTCAGGGATCCACACTGACTCGACTTCCTGTCCGCCTTCCAGCGCCAGAGCAAACTTAATTGTGCCGTCGCTGGCTTCCTGGTAGTAAGCAATTTCAGGCGCAACAACTTCTGCATTTTCCAGCAATTTAGCCCGCAGGTTTTTATTAAGATTACTCATCTCATTAAAATCGCTGACACCTTGCTGATAAATCCATTTCATCACCTGGTCAGCACGGAAAGGCTTCTCGCCAATGTCAGCGAAAAATTCCCGCAAAGCTGCGCGGTTCAGATTTAAAAGGTTTGTCTTTGCCATAAGTCGTCGATGACCCCGAATTCTGTCTTAATCATATTCATAACGTGCAGCGGTCCGGCCCCGTAAAATGCAAAGATACATGCCGTGCGGGGTGCGAATAAAATGTCTTCCGTGAGAGCTTGCCGGTGACGGCGGAAGAAACCGCCTGAAAGGGCCCGCAGGAACGGGCGGTAACAGCGAAAATTCGCTTTACCGGCACTGCATTGACTGCACAAATTTTAGCCGCGCATTCTATCATAGGGAAACCGGCTTAGAAAGCGGTGAAATCTGAGTTTTCACGATAAACATGCGGTTCAGCGGGACTGCTAATATTGTCCGCTCACGCCGGTGTTGCTAGAGTAGGAATGAAGCCGGTTTTCAAAGGAACCTGTGTTCCTCAATGAAGCCTCTCACCGGTTACAACAATAACCCGGAAAACAAACCGGGACATCAATGGAGAACCTAATGCGAAAGTCACTAATGGCAACAGCGATAGCTGCCGCACTGGCACTGACCGCCTGCAGCCCTGCCAAAGAAGAATCCCACTCTGCCACAGCATCTGCTGAGGAGAAAACTGTGCAAGCTGAAAACGTGCTGTTAAAGCCCAGTACGCTGGACTATCAGGCGCCGGATTTCGATAAAATCGAGACTGCTAATTATGAACCCGCTTTTGAACTTGGCATGGAAGAGCATACTGCTGAGATAGATGCCATTGCAGGTAATGAAGCTCCGGCCACGTTTGAAAATACCATTCTGGCAATGGAAAAAAGCGGTGAGTTGCTGACCCGCGTTGCTACCATTTTCTTTAACTTATCCAGTATCATTTCTGATAAAGAAATTCAGCGTATTGAAGCTGAAATGTCTCCGCGCCTCACTGCGCACAGTGACAGCATTCATCTGAACAGCAAGCTGTTTGAACGGGTAAAAACCGTTTATGAGAATAAAGACAGCCTGAACAAAGAAGATAAGCGTCTGACGGAAAAAACCTACGAGCAGTTTGTCCGCGCCGGTGCCAACCTGACTGAAGAGCAGAAAGCGAAGGTACGTGGCATTAATGAGCAGATCACAAAGCTGCAAACTCAGTTCTCGCAGAATATTCTGGCCTCTTTTAAAAACGACACCATCATCGTTACTGATGAATCTGAACTGGCCGGTCTTTCTGACAGCGACAAAGCGAGCCTGAAGTCAGCGGCAGAAGGTGCGGATAAAGACGGCTATATGATCAGCCTGGTTAACACCACCCGCCAACCCATTCTGACCAGCCTGGAAAACCGTGAGCTGCGTAAGAAAATCTGGGAAAAATCAGCGAACCGTGCGATGGATGTCAACGGCCCGATTATTCTGGAACTGACACACCTGCGTGCTGAGAAAGCAGCATTACTTGGTTACCCTAACTGGGCCTCCTATGCCATTGAAAACCAGATGGCGAAGAAACCTGAAAATGTCTTTAAAATCCTGGACGACCTGGCACCGCAGGCAGTGGAAAAAGCCAAAGAAGAAGCGGCTGCCATTGAAGAAGTCATGCACGCTGATGGCGTAACAGGTGATGTACAGCCGTGGGACTGGGCGTATTATGCTGAGAAAGTCCGTAAAGCAAAATACGATCTGGACGACAGTGAAGTTAAACCTTACTTCGAACTGAACTCCGTGCTGGAAAACGGCCTGTTCTTTGCGATGGAAAAGCTGTACGGCATTACCTTTAAAGAGCGTACTGATTTACCTGTGTATGTCGATGATGCCCGTCTGTTTGAAGTCTTCAATGAAGATGGTTCTAACATTGGTTTATTCTATTTCGACCCTTACGCCCGTGAAGGCAAGAGCGGTGGTGCGTGGATGAGTGAATTCGTTACCCAGTCGTTCATGAATGGTACTAAGCCTGTTGTCTACAACGAGCTTAATATTGTTAAGCCGGCGCCGGGTGAACCCACTTTACTGTCATTCGACGAGACCACTACCCTGTTCCATGAATTCGGTCACGCAGATCACGGTCTGTTCTCGCTGGTAAAATATCCAAGCCTGGCCGGCACGAACACGGCCCGCGACTTCGTTGAATTCCCGTCTCAGTTTAATGAAGACTGGGCTATCGATCCTGCAGTACTGGCAAACTACGCCAAACATTACAAAACCGGAGAACCCATTCCTCAGGCTCTGCTGGATAAAGTAATGAAAGCTGTCAGCTTCAACCAGGGCTTCAACACAGTGGAATATCTGGCTGCCGCTCTGCTGGATATGGAATGGCACATGATTGGCGCGGATGAGGAAGTCAAAGATGTGGCTGCTTTTGAAAAAGCAGCTCTGGAGAAGCACGGCATTGATTATGCGCCGGTACCTCCCCGCTACAAATCCGCCTATTTCAGTCACACCTTCGCCGGTGGTTATTCAGCCGGTTATTATGCTTACCTGTGGACAGAAGTGCTTGCAGCAGATGCCTTTGCCCATATGGCAGAAAATGGTGGCCTGACCCGTGAAAACGGCGATCTGTTCCGCAAAGAAATTCTGTCTAAAGGCAACAGTGAAGATTTGATGGAGAACTACGTTGAGTTCCGTGGTCAGGAACCTACAGTAGATGCGCTGATGAAACGTCGCGGCTTAACCGACTAAGCAACGGCATGAAACAGACACAGCGATAACTTTGTTGTGTCTGCTTTTCAGACACTGCGTTGCAGACACAAAAAAGGAGAGCCGGGGGCTCTCCTTTTTTTACGCAATCGTTAAAAATTAACGGGTGCGCGGGCAGATTTCTTCGTCAGAGAAGAAGTATGCAATTTCACGAGCAGCAGATTCCGGTGCATCAGAACCGTGTACCGCGTTTTCGTCGATAGACGCAGCGTAATCAGAACGCAGAGTACCCGCAGCAGCATCAGCCGGGTTAGTCGCGCCCATGATTTCACGGTTTTTAACAACCGCATTTTCGCCTTCAAGTACCTGAACCATTACCGGACCAGAAGTCATGAAGTCTACCAGCGCGCCGAAGAAAGGACGCTCTTTGTGTTCTGCGTAGAAACCTTCAGCCTGTTCTTTGCTCAGGTGCAGCATTTTAGATGCTACGATGCGCAGACCAGCAGTTTCAAAACGGTTGTAAATTGCACCGATTACGTTTTTAGCTACCGCATCAGGCTTGATAATAGAAAATGTACGCTCAAGAGCCATTCTTCTGTCTCCAATGAATCATTAAAATTTTGGCCGCGAATTATAGGCAATTCCAGACCAGTTGACCAGAGGGAATCGTCAATCACTTCCCTGCCATTTGACGCAGCCGGAAAGTGTAGTCATACAGTGATGACGATTTTATGACAATACGCTCAGAAAATCAGTTAACTGAACGTTTGGCCAGTGCCTGAATTTTCGCAACAATAGCTCTTAAGCCGTTACCCCGTGTGGGGGTAATATGACGCTCAAGATCGAGTTCTGCAAAGTACGCATCAACATCAAAATCCAGGATCTGACGGGGCGTTTTGTTATTATACGCCGCCATGACCAGGGCCAGTAATCCCTGAACAATCACTGCATCACTGTCTACAGAAAATTTAACCAGACCATTTTCAACCCGTGACTCAAGCCACACGCTGCTCTGGCAGCCTTTAACCAGTTTATCCGGCGTTTTCTCATCGTCCGGCAACCCGGGGATAGACTTTCCCAGATCGATAATGTACTGATAACGTTGTTCCCAGTCATCAAAAAAGGCCAGATCATCAATAATTTCCTGGCTACCGGGGAGTGACATTGTCATGTTGAAAACCTTTTCTTAGAAAAACAAACCGGCTTCGAGCTGTGCTTCTTCGCTCATTTTATCGCGGGACCAGGGAGGATCAAACACCAGTTCAACGTGCACTGAGTCAACGTGGGGCACCATACCGATGCGATATTCCACGTCGCCTACCAGTACCGGTCCCATGCCGCAGCCGGGCGCAGTCAGGGTCATGTCTACAGCAACAGATTTTTTATCCTGGTCCACAGACACTTTATATATCAGCCCCAGAGACACCAGATTAATCGGGATTTCCGGATCATAAATCGTTTCCAGCGCGTCCCACACCTGTTGCTCATCGATATTGCCGTCTGCCGGTGCATCAAAATTCAGTACCATCGGTTTACGGCCAATGGCATCAGCATCAGTCCCGTCGATACGATACATATTACCACGCCAGGTGATGGTGTAATTGCCACCCAGTTCCTGAGTGATAGAGACGAACTCCCCGCCGGGAATGGTAGAAATTTGCCCGGCCGGAACAAGGCGTGCTTTGCAGTCACGTTCCGTGACTACCATTTTTTGTGCTTTAGCCAAAACGTATTAACCGATATTGAAGCTTTCGCCGCAGCCACATTCGTCCACGACATTAGGATTGTTGTACTTGATTACGCCATTGATCCCTTCCTGAACGTAATCAATTTCGGTATTTCTGACAAACTTCACCGCATCTTTCGCTACCGCCACCGTAAGGGCATCGCTGGCAGAAACCAGTTCGTCATCTGCTTCAGGCGCATCGGCCAGATCCAGCACATAAGCGTAACCGGTGCAGCCGCTGACCTTAGTAGACAGGCGGATAACGCTGCCTGGTCTGGATGCGACTTTTTTCTCAAAGTGCTTTACCGCACTGTCGGTCAGAGAAATAACGGTAGTAGAGGGTATAAACGTTTCTACGGACATGTTGCCTCCTTATCAAGCAAGCATCATATGAGCCTTGCGAAGCGCACTGAACAGAACGTCCACTTCATCAAGGGTGTTATAAATAGAAAATGATGCGCGGGCCGTGCCGGGAATATTAAACTTCTTCATCAGCGGCTGCGCACAGTTATCACCGGTACGGATAGCAACGCCCTGCTGATCAAGAATGTAACCCACATCAGCCGGGTGAATGCCGTCAAGAATAAAGCTCATTACACCCATTTTAGCCGGTGCAGTACCAACAATTCGCATGCCATCAAAGGCTTCAGCCTGTTCATGAGCACTGGCCAGCAATGCCTTTTCATGGGCCTGTACTGCATGGGTATCCAACGCTGAGAACCAGTTAACCGCAGCGGCAAGACCTACAGCACCGGCAATATTCGGCGTTCCGGCTTCAAGACGGTTAGGCAGTTCGCCCCAGGTCGCATCCTGATAGGTCACATCGGCAATCATTTCACCGCCGGTCAGCCATACCGGCCAGTCCTGCAATACGTTTGCCCGTCCCCACAGCACACCGGTGCCGGTAGGGCCAAATAGCTTGTGGCCGGAAAACGCATAGAAGTCGCAGCCAATATCCTGCACATCAACACCGCCATGAGCAATGCCCTGAGCGCCGTCGACTAACACCAGCGCCCCGTGCTCTTTCGCTTTCGCCGTGAGCAGTTTCACCGGATTCAGCGTACCCAACGCATTGGATACATGGGGAAAAGCCACCAGGCGGGTATTGGTGTTCAGCAGCGCAGTAAAGGCGTCTGTATCCAGCTCACCGGAATCAAAGATGGGCGCAACTTTTAATGTGGCACCGGACACCTTACAGGCTTGCTGCCAGGTCACGAGGTTCGCGTGGTGTTCCATTTCAGTAACCACAACTTCATCACCGGCTTTCAGCAACTGACCCAGGCCTTTCGCAACCAGATTAATGGCTTCGGTAGTACCGGCTGTCCAGATCACTTCTTTACGGTCATTCGCGTTAATAAACGCGGCCACGTCGTCACGGGCTTTTTCAAAGCGTCGTGTGGCTTCATCGGATAGCGCATGAGCACCACGGTGCACGTTGGCATTCGTAGTGGTGTAGAAATCCATAATGGCATCCAGCACTGCCTGTGGCTTCTGTGTGGTTGCTGCATTATCCAGATAGACCAGCGGTTTGCCGTTCACCTTGCGGCTGAGGATCGGAAATTGCGCCCTCAGGGCCTGCACGTCCAGACTCATTTTACCTCCATAGAGGCAAAACGTTCGCTGAGTTTGGGCAGCAACCAGTCAGCAATGGCTTCTTTCGGAATTTGGGTGACCAGTTCCTGAATAAAGCCGAAATTCAGCATGACCAGCGCCTTACTGCGGGGAATACCGCGGCTCAGCATATAATACAGTGCCGTATCATCGATTTCTGCAACCGTAGCGCCGTGAGCACATTTCACGTCATCCGCATAAATTTCAAGCTCAGGCTTGGTATTAATCAGCGAGCGGCGTGATAGTAACAGGTTACGGTTATTCAGTTCTGCCAGGGTTTTCTGGGCATCGCGGTGTATATGGATACGACCGTTAAATACAGCGCGGGCACCGTCACCTACAATACCGCGGGCATTTTCTTCTGATGTACCGTTAGGAACGGCGTGCTCCAGAGTAGTATGCAGGTCGAACAGTTCACCTTCCGCCAGCAGATAAATGGCGTTCATTTTCGCATTAGCGTGCTCACCGGCATGCCAAACGTCGATATCAAGACGGCTTAATTCGCTGCCATAGCCAACCAGTGTGCTGTTCAGGCTGGCTTCTTCACCGAGCTTAAAGTGACTGCCACCGATTTGTTTCGCTTTACCGGTAAACAGGGCAAAACGATAATGTTCCAGCTGCGCATGATCTGCAATGCTGTATTCAGCAAATGCCGTCGTCAGGCTGTCAGCCGTGCCTTCACCGTGTTCAATAACAGTCAACCTGGCCGCTTCACCCAAACGCACCAGTACGCGGGTATGGGCATCGCCTGCCAGAGTGCTGAGGTTCAAAACCCGCACAACCGGTTTGATTTTTGCCCCTGCAGCGACATCGATGAACACGCCTTGTTTAGACACGGCGTCGTTTACCAGTCCGAAGGTGTGACGAGCAGGTTTAATCTTCGCAAAAATACTTTTGATAGCCGCCTGTTCGTCGTCACCGGCTTTTTTCAGTGACTTGATTTTCAGACCTTTAGGCAATGACAGTTCACTGATGTCAGTCACCAGCTTGCCGTCAGCGAATACCAGATCGATAGTATCCAGCTTATCAATCTGCGGCACAGCAGGTTCTTCTGTCACCTTCGCTTTGATTGCTTTACGTTTCTCAACGCTGGTCAGCGGGGTAAAACGCCATTGCTCGGCACGCTTACCCGGCCAGCCCTGCTCCTGCAGCGCTGCCAGTGACTTTTTACGTTGTGAAGAAAGGAAGTCAGAAACATCCTGAGCGTTGTCAATGACTTGTTCCAGCCATTGGCTCATGCTTCACTCTCCTCGTATTTTTTACCTAAGAAAGCGTAACCGTTTTTCTCAACTTCCAGCGCCAGTGACGCATCGCCGCTCTTGACGATTTTGCCGTCGGCCAGAATGTGTACGAAGTCCGGTTTGATGTAGTCCAGCAGACGCTGATAGTGGGTTACCACGATGAAACTGCGCTTGTCGTCGCGCTGGCTGTTTACGCCGTCAGCGACAACCTGCAACGCGTCAACGTCCAGACCGGAGTCTGATTCGTCGAGAATACACAGCGACGGCTCAAGCAGAATCATTTGCATGATTTCGTTACGCTTTTTCTCACCACCGGAGAAGCCTTCGTTTACGCCGCGCTTAAGGAAATCCAGCGGCAGTTGAACCTGTTTGCAGGCTTCTTTCGCTTTTTTAAGGAATTCTGCGGCAGTCAGCGGCTCTTCACCACGTTGTTCGCGCATGGCATTCACCGATTCCTTCATGAATTCCATGTTGGAAACGCCCGGAATTTCTACCGGGTACTGAAATGCCAGGAACAGGCCTTCGCGGGCACGTTCTTCTACGTCTAAATCCAGTAAGTCTTTACCGTTCAGTTCTACCGTACCGTCAGACACTTCGTAGCCGTCACGGCCAGACAGTACATAGCCCAGCGTGGATTTACCCGCACCGTTAGGGCCCATGATAGCGTGTACTTCACCCGGACCAATCTCCAGATCCAGACCTTTAATGATGGTCTTTTCTTCGACGCTGGCATGTAGATTAGAAATTTTTAGCATTATTACCCCACTGAACCTTCAAGACTAATTTCGAGCAGCTTGCCAGCTTCAACGGCAAATTCCATTGGTAGCTCTTTGAATACTTCTTTACAGAAACCGTTTACGATCATCGACACGGCCTTTTCCGCGTCCAGACCACGTTGCTGGCATAAGAATAACTGCTCATCGCTCACTTTCGACGTTGTCGCTTCGTGCTCTACGATGGCGGTAGGGTTTCTGCTTTCAATATACGGGAATGTGTGTGCACCGCACTGATCGCCGATTAACAGCGAGTCACATTCGGTAAAGTTACGGGCACCGTCTGCACGGGGGCCCATCTGCACCAGACCACGGTACGCATTATTGCTCTTACCTGCGGAGATCCCTTTCGAGATAATGGTGGAGCGGGTATTTTTACCCAGGTGAATCATTTTCGTACCGGTATCAGCCTGCTGACGTCCACGGGTCAGCGCTACAGAGTAGAATTCCCCCACGCTGTTATCACCTTTAAGTACACAGGAAGGATACTTCCAGGTAACTGAAGAACCGGTCTCAACCTGAGTCCAGGAAATCTTGGCATTGGTGTGACAAATACCGCGTTTGGTTACGAAGTTATAAATACCGCCTTTACCGTCTTCGTCACCCGGATACCAGTTCTGCACCGTTGAGTACTTAATTTGTGCGTCATCCATGGCGACCAGTTCAACAACCGCTGCGTGCAGCTGGTTCTCGTCGCGCTGAGGTGCAGTACAGCCTTCAAGATACGATACGTAACTGCCTTCTTCGGCAACAATCAGTGTACGCTCAAACTGACCGGTATTTTGTTCATTAATACGGAAATAGGTCGACAGTTCCATCGGGCAACGAACGCCTTTTGGAATAAATACGAATGAACCATCGGTGAACACCGCACCATTCAGTGCAGCATAGAAGTTGTCTGTACGCGGTACCACGGAGCCAAGGTACTTCTTAATGAGCTCAGGATACTTGTGGACAGCTTCAGAAATCGGGCAAAAGATAACACCGGCCTCTTCCAGCTTTTCACGGAATGTGGTCACAACGGACACAGAATCGAATACCGCATCGACAGCAACACCCGCCAGCATTTCCTGCTCGTGCAGAGGAATACCCAGTTTCTCGTAGGTACGCAGCAGTTCAGGGTCAACCTCGTCAAGCGACTTAGGTTTGTCCTTCATACTCTTCGGTGCGGAATAGTAAGAAATAGCCTGGAAGTCCACTTTAGGATACTCCACATGGGCCCACTCCGGTTCTTCCATTTGCAGCCATGCGTTGTAGGCTTTTAAACGCCATTCAAGCATCCACTCCGGCTCACCTTTCATTTCTGAAATGCGTCGGATAACGGATTCGTCCAGTCCACTTTCGAAGGTTTCCGATTCGATTTCAGAATAGAAACCGGCATCGTACTTACGCGATAGTGCCTGATCGATCTGTTCACTCATTATTGGATCTCACCTGTTTGCCTGAAATTGCGGGTCCATTTCATTACAAAGCCATGTCGGTCTTGCTTTGCATCACTGAAAACAAAACATTGTTTGTCAGCCGGACCAGCGCGATAAATCGGTTAAATTGTATAATACCTGAGTAAACCACTCAAGAATTGCTCCGGGCGCTATACGCTGACAGACCGCTGATGCCGCGCCGGAAAAAGCGTGCGCATCATGCCCGAAACAGGCCGTCAGTTCAATGTTTACGCGGTTGTGATATGGCCAACCGCCCGGTCGTTTGTGCTTGCTACTGTGCGCTGCGAAGTGTGGTAACCACACTGCTTACCTTGCTGATCACGTATTCAATGTCAGCCTGTGTGGTATAACGTCCAACCGTAAAGCGGATCCCGCTGTGCGCCAGTTCCGCACTCATGCCCAGTGCAGCCAGTACATAAGACGGCTCAAGGCTGGCAGATGTACATGCAGAACCTGATGATACGGCAATATCATTCAGTGCCATCATTAAGCTTTCGCCATCTACGCCACCAAAGCTGACATTCAGATTTCCCGGCAAGCGCTGCTCTGCGTGACCATTAAGATATACGTTGTCTAACTGGCTGATGCCCTGCCACAGCTGGTCACGTAAACCACGTATCCGCTGACTTTCCTCAGCCATTCCGGCCTCAGCCAGAGCAAAGGCTTCACCCATTCCAACTATCTGGTGAACAGGCAGTGTGCCGGAACGCATGCCCCGCTCATGGCCTCCGCCATGAATTTGAGCGGAGATTTTCGCTTTAGGGCGACGACGCACATACAACGCGCCAATACCTTTCGGACCATATATTTTGTGTGCTGACACTGACAGCAAATCAATATCAAGTTCACTGAGATCCAGCGGCAGCTTTCCGGCAGATTGTGCAGCATCCACATGAAACAGTATGTCTCTTTCGCGACATAGCTTACCGATGGCTGCAATATCCTGAATCACACCGATTTCATTGTTCGCATGCATTACGCTCACCAGAATGGTATCGTCCCGCATAGCGCCGGCAATCTGTTCAGGGGTAATGAGACCATCGCTGTCCACAGCCAGTACCGTAACTTCAAAGCCTCTTTCAGCCAGTGCATCGCAGGTATCCAGCACGGCTTTATGTTCAGTGTTAACGGTAATGATATGCCTGCCCTTGCTCAGGTTAGCTTCAGCAGCACCTTTTATCGCCAGGTTGTTGGATTCAGTGGCTCCCGAGGTAAAAACAATTTCTCTGGGATCGCAATTGAATACATCAGCAATCTGATTACGGGCGATATCTACCGCCTCTTCAGCAACCCAGCCGTAGCGATACGTACGGGAGGCAGGATTTCCAAAGTTTCCGTCCATGGTTAAGCACGCCATCATTTTCTCTGCCACACGGGGATCAACCGGTGTGGTGGCGGCATAATCTAAATAAACGGGTTGTGTTCGGGCTTGAGTCATGACAACTGAATGCTAACCTTGATGTCGTCCAGAGGTTTAATGATGGATGTTTGCTTGTCCTGGCGGCCGGCCACTTCCTGCACTTCACGCTGAGACATCAGTTCACCCAACGTAATGGAATCCAGAAACACGCTGATACGGTCGCTCAGATCCTGCCAGAGGCTGTGAGTCAGGCAACGTTCACCGCCCTGACAATCAGCCTGTCCCTGGCAGCGGGTAGCATCAACGGATTCATCAACGGCGCGGATGACTTCACCCACAGCAATTCGCATGGCATCGCGGCCCAGCAAATAACCGCCGCCCGGACCACGTACACTGTCGACCAGCTTCTCTTTACGAAGTCTGGAGAACAGTTGCTCTAAATATGATAATGAAATTTCCTGACGCTCGGAAATGTCAGCCAGCGGCACGGGACCGCGGGTTGAATGCAACGCAACATCCAGCATAGCTGTAACGGCGTAGCGCCCTTTTGACGTTAATTTCATGACTTTCTCCCAGCCTTTTTCAGGCGGGAATTGTTACATTCCCGACTAAAATGGTCAAGTATTTAACCTGGTAAATTAGTCAGGTATTATCTATCAGCTTAATCAGATTTTCGGGTCAAAATCGTCCTGCACTTCACCCTGTTGAGGCACCACAGGATCAATCCCGGTATCAGCGAAGTCTTCAGCTTTAATGGCATGCAGATTGTCAGTACACACATCACCGCCCATTGCGCGGATTACGCCGCAAAGTTCTTCCACCTTATTGTCCATCTGGTGAATATGCTCAAGCATAACGCCCATGGCATTGGCAACCGGGTCGGGATTGTCAGTAGAAACGGCGTAGGCATCAAAACCGTATTTCTCGGCAATCTGGTGACGACGGGTAACTTGCGGATCATCTGATGCAGTTTTTTGGGTTTTGACGATGCGTCCGGGAATGCCCACCACCGTTGCTCCGGCCGGTGTATCCTTGACAACAACCGAGTTAGAGCCGATTTTTGCCCCTTCAGCAATCACGATGGGGCCAAGCACTTTCGCACCGGCACCGACGACCACGTTTTTCTCCAGGGTAGGATGACGTTTTCCGGCCTTCCAGCTTGTACCACCCAGCGTTACACCATGATACAAAGTGACGTCATCACCAATAACCGCCGTTTCACCAATGACCACACCCATGCCATGGTCGATGAATACTCGTCTGCCAAGTGTGGCGCCCGGGTGAATTTCGATACCTGTTAACCAGCGGCTGAACGTAGACAACGTGCGCGCCAGCCATTTTAAGTCGTGTTTCCACAGTTTATGACTGATCCTGTGCAGCCAGATAGCATGCAGGCCGGGGTAATTGGTCAGTACTTCAAAGGTATTCCTTGCCGCAGGGTCACGGTGAAAGACGCCTTTTATATCTTCTTTTATTCGCGGAAACACAGTACACCCCTCACTTTACGGCTTTGTCGATGGACGACAAAATGCCGCGCAGAATATTCAGTTCCTGACTTTCCGGACGGGCACGGTTAAACAGACGGCGTAATTTGGTCATCACCATGCCCGGATGGTTCTTAACAATAAAGTTTGTACCGGTACGGGTTTGTTCGAGGTGCTGGTAAAAACGTTCCAGATCTTCGTTTAACGGGTAGTCATTTTCAGTGGGCGGGAACGCATCTTTCTCCAGCCACGCCATGCGCACTTCATAGCATAATGTCTGTACTGCGGCGGCAAGATTCAGTGAGCTGTATTCCGGATTAGCGGGAATGCACACATGGAAATGGCATTGCTGCAATTCTTCATTCGTCAGGCCATTATTCTCACGGCCAAAAACCAGTGCCACCGGATAATCCGGCACTTCTTCAATCAGTTTACGACCGCAGCTGCGGGGTTCCAGCATTGGCCAGGAGTGAGTTCTTGAACGTGCAGAAGTCCCTACGACCAGTCCGCAGTCAGCAACCGCTTCCTGAAGCGTGGCTACAGTTTTCGCATTTGCCAGCACATCACCTGCGCCGGCAGCTAATGCACTGGCGTGGCCATCCGGCGCACTCACAGGATCAACCAGATACAGGTTACTCAGGCCCATGGTTTTCATCGCCCTTGCGGTTGAACCAATATTGCCTGTGTGGGATGTATTAACCAGTACTATCCGGATGTTGTCGAGCATGCGTGTTACCTTCACCTGTTTCGCGGGTGGCGGATAATAGCACAATAGCTTTCTGGATGGCTATTTACCCCGCCCTGCCGGGGCCGTTTTTTCGCCGCCGGCCATTGCATATTTTAGCGGCTCTGTTAAACTTCGCGCGCTTTCAACGTGTATGGTCAATTTCCGTACAACGTTTACTATGATCTTTTACAATTGGTGGTTTACTTATGCATCCTATGCTGAATATTGCGGTGCGCGCTGCGCGTGTTGCCGGAACAATCATTGTGCGCGGTTTTGAGAATCGTGCTGACCTGACGAAAGAAGTGAAAGGCGCCAATGACTACGTAACGCAAATCGACAAAGAAGCCGAAAAGGCGATTATCAACAAAATTCAGCAGTCTTACCCGGATCACAGCTTTCTGGGTGAAGAAAGTGGCGAAACCCACGGTAAGGATTCAGATTTTCAGTGGGTTATTGATCCACTGGACGGAACCACCAACTTTGTAAAAGGTATCCCCCATTTCTGTGTTTCCATTGCTCTTCTGCACAAAGGTCGTCTTGACCAGGCTGTTGTTTTTGATCCAATCCGCAGTGAAATTTTCACCGCCAGCCGTGGTCAGGGTGCCCAGTTGAACGGCTACCGTATCCGTGTAACCAAACCCCGCGATCTCACTGAAACTGTTCTGGCTACTGCCCTGCCGTTTAAAAACAAAGCACAATTTGGTGAGTATGCCCTAGGCCTTAACAAAATCTTCCACGAATGTGGCGATATCCGCCGCGCTGGCAGTGCAGCGTTGGATCTGGCTTACGTTGCAGCCGGCCGTGTAGACGGTTACTGGGAACGTGGTATTAAGGCATGGGACATTGCAGCAGGTGAACTGCTGGTGCGTGAAGCAGGCGGCCTGGTAACTGATTTTAAAGGTAACAACGACCCGCTTTACAAAGGTGAAATCGTAGCCGGCAGCCCGAAAGTGGTTCAGGGCCTGGTAAAGCATCTGAAATAAGAAGCATCTGAATCAAGAAGCACACTTCCACGGAAGTTAAAATGCTTTCAAAGGCCAGCGCAAACCCGCTGGCCTTTTTTGTTATTGCTGCCCTGAAAAGGTGCTGTAACTTTTAACGGCTGTCCACATTCCACCCTATACAAACCGTCATTTAATAAAGCCAAACAGGTCATAAAAAAGGCCGCTTATAAAGCGACCTTCTTCAATATCGTACTCCCGTATTTGTTTACGGAAGCGGGTCCATATCGGCACCTTCTTTCTCTACCTGCGGAGGCATCAGATCTTCTTTACTGATCCCCAGTGCCAGAGCAACTGAACTGGCGATGTAGATTGAAGAATATGTACCGACAGCAATACCGAACAGCAGTGCAGTGGCAAATCCGTGGATTAGCGCACCACCTTTATAGAAGAGCGCAATCAGTACCAGCACGGTAGTTAGAGAGGTGATGATGGTCCGGTTTAAAGTTTGTGACAGAGAAATGTTCACGATCTCAACCGGTTCACCCTTACGGATTTTGCGGAAGTTTTCACGGATACGGTCGCACACAACGATGGTATCGTTCAGCGAGTAACCGATAACCGCCAGCACAGCGGCCAGTACTGTCAGATCAAATTCGATTTGCAGTACAGAAAACAAACCCAGTGTAAGAATAACGTCGTGTACCAGCGCGGCCACAGAACCCAGTGCAAAGCGCCATTCGAACCGCATGGCAACGTACACAAGAATACACAGCAGTGCCACCAGCATGGCGAGACCGCCCTGCTCTGTCAGTTCATCACCCACCTGCGGACCAACGAACTCAATACGACGCATGTCTACGGTTTCACCGTCAGCACGCAGTGCAGCAAGTACCTGGTCGCCAATGGCAGAGGCTTTTACACCATCCCGGGGCGCGATGCGGATAAGCACATCCTGACTGCTTCCAAAGTTTTGCACAACGGCATCAGCAAAATCTGCTCCGGCCAGCTCAGAACGAATTTTCTCAAGATCAGCGGATTCTTCATAACCCACTTCAATGAGTGTTCCGCCTGTGAAGTCCAGACCCCAGTTCAGACTGTTCATGCCCAGCGACACCAGTGAGCCGAGGATAAGCACAGTTGACAGGATCATGGTTGCTACACGCAACCGCATAAAGTTAACCGTATGGTTCAAAGATAAAAATTGCATAGTAACGGTTCCTTATATCGGCAGCGAAGTGACGCGGCGGCCGCCCCAGATTGCATTGGTGATCACACGGGTCACCAGAATAGCGGTGAACATGGATGTCGCAATACCAATCATCAGCGTGATGGAGAAGCCTTTAATCGGACCAGTACCCACAGCAAACAGGATCATACCGGCAATAAAGGTAGTCACGTTTGCATCCAGGATGGTAGAAAACGCACTGTCATAGCCCATATGAATGGCTTGCTGAGGACTGCGTCCGTCACGAAGTTCTTCGCGAATACGCTCGAAAATCAGTACGTTGGCGTCTACCGCCATACCAACGGTCAATACAATACCCGCCATACCCGGTAAGGTCAGGGTCGCGCCGGGGATCATAGACATCACACCGATGATGATCACCAGGTTGCTCACCAGAGCCACATTGGCAATCAGGCCAAACGCTTTGTAGTAAACAATCATGAAAATCAGAACCGCTGCCAGACCCCAAACGATGGCCTGCATACCCATTGCGATGTTTTCTGCTCCCAGACTTGGGCCAACGGTACGTTCTTCAACAATTTGAATGGGGGCAATCAATGCTCCGGCACGAAGCAGTAAAGACAGGTCACGGGCTTCTTTCGGAGAATCCAGACCGGTAATACGGAAGCTGCTGCCCAACTGCGCACGAATCGTTGCGATACTGATCACTTCTTCATGCTTTTCGAAAATCAGTTTACCGGCGTCATTACGTTCACCGGTCGACTTGTACTCGATGAAAACCGTCGCCATGGGCTTGCCGATATTGCTGCGGGTAGAACGGGACATCTTGTTACCACCCTCGGAATCCAGCGAGATGTTTACCTGCGGGATACCGTATTCATCAACGCCGCTGTTTGCGTCAGTAATGTGGTTACCGGTAAGCATGATGCGTTTTTCAAGCAACTGAGGACGGCCGCTCTGGTCGTTAATCAGTTGAGACCCGGCCGGCACACGGCCATTAACAGCATCAGCAACGTCGTGGTCTAAGTCCACCATGCGGAATTCCAGCGTTGCAGTGGCATTCAAAATTTCTTTTGCCCGTGCGGTATCCTGAATACCCGGTAACTGCACCACAATCCGGTCTGCGCCCTGTTTCTGAACAACAGGCTCAGCAACACCTAACTGGTTTACACGGTTACGGATGATGGTGATGTTTTGTTTTACTGCGTTATCACGGATTTCAGATAATTTGGCCTCAGAGAAAGCGGCGCGTAATTTCATGCCTTCCACTTCTTCAAAGCTCAGGTCACGATTCTGGTTGCGCAGGAAGAACTCTGCTTTTTCCAGCGTCTCCTGATCACGGAACGTGATATCCAGATAATCATCATGCTGAGACACGGTACGGTAGCGCAGACCTTCTTCACGCAGAGAGGTTCTGAAACCGTTTTCTGCATCTTCCAGAGATTTCTTGATTGCCTCGCTCATATCCACTTCCATCAGAAAGTGAACACCGCCACGCAAATCCAGACCCAGCTTCATGGGAGAACCACCCAGGTTTTCCAGCCATTCCGGCGTATCCGGCGCCAGGTTCATAGCGACGTAATAATCCGTACCCAGTTCTTTTTCGAGTAATTCACGGGCGCGAAGCTGAGCATCACTGCTGTTCAGGCGAACCAGGATTTGCTCGTTTTCGAATTCGGTTTTCTTAACACTGATATTGTTGGCTTTCAGTGCATCCTGAACGCGGGTAACCAGTTGTTCATCAACTTTGGCATCGCGTCCGGCAGAAATCTGCACGGCGTTATCTTCACCGTAAATGTTGGGAAGTGCATATAATGCACAGAGGCCAATAATAAAAATGACCACCAGCACTTTCCAGATCGAGTTTTTATTTAACACAGGAACTTCCTTTTACCAGAGAGCCGGGAAAATCCCGGCTCTGGCAGCATAGCTTAAATCGATTTCATCGTGCCTTTTGGCAGCACTGCAGAAACAGAGGTTTTCTGGATGACGATATTGGTTTCATCGTTTAACGCAATTTCAATAAAGTCTTTTTCTTCAGATACCTTAGTGATGCGTCCTACCAGGCCACCCTGGGTGAGAATTTCATCTCCTTTGCCCAGTGAAGAGACCAGGTTTTTATGCTCTTTAACACGCTTGGCTTGCGGGCGGTAAAGCAGGAAGTAGAAGATAAGACCGAATACACCCAGCATAATGAGCATTTCGAAACCGCCACCCTGTGGTTGACCACCGGCGGATTGCGCGTAAGCGTTAGAAATAAACAAGCTCATAATTTCCTCATTTTTTAAATGTTGTTGTTATAGTGCCGGAACCGGCAAACCTTTTTGTGCGTAAAATTCTTTTACGAATCCGTCTAAATCATCTGCGTCAATGGCATCACGCAAACCTTGCATGACACGCTGGTAATACCGCAGGTTGTGAATCGTATTCAGACGGGCGCCCAGGATCTCATTACATTTGTCCAAATGATGGAGATATGAGCGTGAATAGTTTTTACAAGTGTAACAATCGCAGTTTTCGTCCAGTGGTGACGTATCGTTGCGATGTTTGGCGTTGCGGATTTTTACCACACCTTCAGTGACAAACAGATGACCGTTGCGGGCGTTCCGTGTTGGCATTACGCAGTCAAACATATCAATGCCGCGACGAACGGACTCCACTAAATCTTCCGGTTTACCCACCCCCATCAGATAACGGGGCTTGTCCTGCGGAATTTTAGGTGCCGTGTGTTCAATAATGCGGATCATGTCCTCTTTGGGCTCACCCACAGACAAACCGCCAATGGCGTAACCATCAAAGCCAATCTCTTCAAGGCCGGCCAGCGATACGTCACGAAGACCTTCATACATACCGCCCTGCACAATACCAAACAATGCCGACGGATTATCGCCGTGGGCTTCTTTACTGCGTTTGGCCCAGCGCAAAGAAAGCTCCATAGAGATCCGCGCTTCCTGTTCCGTTGCCGGATAAGGAGTACATTCATCAAAGATCATGACGATATCAGAGCCGAGATCCCGCTGCACTTCCATGGATTTTTCAGGTGTCAGCAAGATTTTTTCACCATTGATCGGTGAACGGAAGGTCACGCCTTCTTCGGTGATCTTGCGCAAGTCGCCAAGACTGAACACCTGGAAACCACCGGAGTCGGTAAGGATTGGCTTATCCCAGTGCATAAAATCATGAAGATCACCGTGTTGCTTTATGATACCGGTGCCCGGACGCAACATCAGATGGAAAGTATTGCCCAGGCAAATGTGCGCGCCGCTGTCCTTCAGCTCTTCAGGGGTCATCCCTTTTACGGTACCGTAGGTGCCTACAGGCATAAAAGCCGGTGTTTCTACCACGCCTCTGTCGAATACCAGACGGCCGCGTCTGGCTTTGCCATCGGTTTTAAGTAGTTCAAATTGCATTAAAAACTGTATCCCGAAATCACCAGCGGGCGATACGCAGCTGGCGTAAATAAAAAATTTGGCGGCGATTATACCAGTTTCAGCGTACAGATCATGCTCTGCAGCGCGGTAACCCTGAAATTAAACGCAACCCTGCTCTTTATACCGGCTGGCTTTGCGCTTTTTCAATGAACATGCTGTCGCCGTAACTGAAGAAACGGTATTCATTTGCAATGGCATCCTGATAGGCTTTCATGACATGTTCTCTGCCGGCAAATGCACTGATCAACATCATCAGTGTGGACTCCGGCAAATGAAAGTTCGTGAACATGGCATCCACGACTTTAAAATTGAATCCCGGGTAGATGAAAATATCAGTATCATCAAAGAAAGGCCGGATCAGATCATCACCGGCGGCTTTTGCAGCCGACTCCAGCGAACGCACCGAAGTGGTACCCACGGCAATAACCCGTTTACCTGCAGCTTTAGTAGCCACTACGGCGTCTGTCACATTCTGCGGCACTTCGGCATACTCCGAGTGCATAACGTGTTCCTGAATATTGTCAACACGCACCGGCTGAAATGTGCCGGCCCCGACGTGCAGAGTAACAAACGCCAGATTCACACCTTTAGCCCGCAGGGCGGTCAGCATGTCGTCGTCAAAATGTAATCCGGCTGTCGGTGCAGCCACTGCGCCGGGCTTCTGATTATAAACAGTCTGGTAACGCTCTTTATCACTGCTTTCATCAGCACGGTCTATGTAAGGAGGCAGCGGCATATGGCCATATTGCTCAAGTTGAGAAAGTACTGAAGCCGCATCATCAAAATGAATGAGAAATAGCGCGCCTTCCCTGCCCGTCACGGTGACGTGCACCTTTTCTTCCAGCAACAACTGAGTACCGGGTTTGGGCGCCTTACTGGCACGCACGTGGGCCAGTACCTGATTATTATCTAAGATCCGCTCCACCAGCACTTCCACCTGGCCGCCGGAGGCTTTTTTACCTCTCAGCCGCGCAGGAATTACCCGGGTATTATTGAATACCAGCAAGTCACCTTCATCTACCAGAGACAGCATCTCAGCGAACTGCTGATGTTTAACTGAACCGGTATTCCCATCCAGGCACAGAAGACGGCTGGCACGACGTTTTTCTGTAGGATATTTGGCAATCAAATGCTCTGGCAGCTCGAAACTAAAATCAGATAACTTCATTTTTCACTTCAAAATCAGTAAATTAAAACTCGTAAATATACGCACGTATATTTTTAAATAACTATATATATACCGAAATACGCATAAACATTATACAGCGCGGACTTAAACGCTTAAGATACGTACAGATAGTGATGATGTTCTCCCAAACAGATCCTATTCTGACCCGGTAGCTTTACCGGGTTTTTTTTATCTGTTTCACAGGATTACCTTAATCCCCGATTACCCGGGTAGACGTCTCAGTCATCATCCATATCGTTAAGAATGTCACCAACGGCCTGCATAGCAAGTGGCCGGGCATTTAGCACCATCATGATCTGCAAAAACAAATCCGCTCCCATAATACCTTTATTCACTTTGTTTCGCAGGTTATCTGCACTCTGCTCCACCCCAATTTCGGCTAACCGGTCACTAAGTGCCTGATATTTAACACCTCTCACCGACATTTCTGACTTTACCAGCCTTGCCACCGCTTGCCGCCAATTATTTTTCGCCATCAGAAAACCACCATTTGTGAGTTATTTTTTACAAAAACACACTTTTTTACACATAAGAGAGGTATTGATTATTGACTACTTTGCCCCAACCTGTCTACACTGAACCCCGTGAATGTTGTCGTGCACTTTAAAAGTCGTTTACAGTGTTGTCGACATTTTCGCTTCAATCGTAAAGGAGAGACGTTATGACGTGGGATCTGGAAAAGCTTGAATCCCTCTTGCAAGAACACGACGACTTTGTCATCACCCGTGAAGAAGGCTGCCTTCTCATTGCTAATCAGGATGGCATTGATGCCTGGCTGGCACTGAGTGGCGAGCAAATCCTGGTGGAAAGTCTGTTATTCCCGGCTTCCGATGTAAAAGACAAGCCGGCTTTGGATCATGAGATTCTGTCAACGCACATGGTATTTCCGCTGACGACAGTAGGTATTTCTACCATTGGTGGTGATGAATACTACACAGCTTTTGGCGCACTGAGTGCCCAGTCAAAGCCTGAAAGTATCGTGATCGAAGTTGAAACCTTGTTTCAAAACGTAGCGTCTTTCTTAGATGCCTACGAAACGCATTTAAAATAACCTGACAGGAGAAGCGAATGTCTGTTTGGAAAAAATTAGTAACAGCTGTGAAAGGTGGTGCCACTGAAGCTGCGCAAGCCGTAGCCGACAGTCAGGCAATCAGAATTCTTGAGCAGGAGATCCGTGAAGCGAAAGAAGAGTTACGTAAATCTGACCACGCCCGCACGCAAATCCTGGCGAAATGCAAATTATCGCAACAGAAAGTAGACAGCTTCAGCGCGTCTATTGCTGAGTACGAAGCCCATGCCCGCAAAGCGGTTGAAACAGACCGTCAACTGGCACTGGATTGTGCACAGAAAGTGTCTGATTTAAAAGCGGAACAGGAGCAGGAACAACAGTACCTGGACCAGTTCAAACAATCCGAGAAGCAACTGGCACAAAATATTCAGCAGGCCAAAGCAAACCTGCGCCGCCTGGAACAACAGGTGGATATGGTAAAGGCCACAGAAAGCGTGCAAAAAGCGCAGGTGGCGGTATCTTCGCGCCACATGGGTGCTAATAGCAAAATGAAGACCGCGACAGAATCCTTATCGCGGATTCAGGAAAAACAAAAACTTCGCACCGCTGAGTTGCAGGCTGCCGAAGAGCTGGCGGCTGAAGAGTCCACCAGCGATCTGGAAAAACGCCTGTCTGAGGCAGGTATCAAAGGCGGAAAATCATCTGCAGATGATGAACTGAGCCGGATTCTGGGTAAGTAATTAATGTTAAGGGGGCTGACATGCCCCCTTACTTTTTGTGACTTGCACCGGAAATTGCTTTTACGTCATACTGCTTAGCTCAGAAATAATCATCAGGGACGCATCCATACACCATGGCTTCATGGACCCACATTCGTAAACTCATGCTGCGGTATTTTTCCGAATCCCGCTGGTACACCATTGTCACCATCACCTTTATCTACGGCTTACTTGCATGGTTGATGCTGTCTGCGGCCGGAGAAGAAGCGCTGACCAGCCATGCAGACTTTTTTTACTGGATGGCTGTTACCGCCTCAACTGTCGGTTATGGCGATCTGTCACCGGTCACACCGGCAGGTAAAATTATCGTATCGCTGTATGTAATTCCGGTGGGATTGAGTATTTTCGCGATGGTAGTGGGCCGCATTGCGGCATGGGTGAGCCATCACTGGCAAAGAGGACTGTTAGGAATGAAACCATTACATGTTGAAAATCACATTCTGGTTATCGGCTGGAATGAAAACAAAACTCTGCTGTTGCTGGATTTATTGCTTAAAGAGCGGGAAGCCCTGCCGGATAAACCGGAAATCGTGCTGTGTGTAAAAGCAGATATTCACAACCCCATGCCGGACAAAATTGAATTTGTGAAAGTTGATTCATTCAACCGCGACGAAGATATGGACAAGGCCTGCGTCGCCACCGCAAGAACCATTCTCATGGACAACCCGCAGGATGACGTGACGTTAACCACAGCCCTTTATTGCACTAACCGCAATCCGGATGCCCACAAAGTCGCGTACTTTACTGACGACACGCTTGTTCCTCTGCTGCAGATGCATTGCCCGAAAGTTGAGTGTACACCCTCAGTGGCCGTTGAAATGCTGGCGAAAGCGGCTTTTGATCCCGGTTCCAGTATGTTGCATCACGATTTAATCAGCGTTGACGACGGACAGGCGCAGTTTTCGACTCAGGTTCCGGCGGATATCCAGTCTCTTGCCGTAGAGCATGTGTTTAATAATTTTAAGCGTGAATATAACGCGATTCTCATCGGCTACGCCCCCGGCGGCGTGTATAAAAATATGGTTCTCAACCCTGATTTCTCACATACCATTAGTGGCGGTGACAAAGTGTTTTACATCGCCGGCAGCCGGTTGAACGATATTAACTGGCAGACATTAGGAGCGTAATCAATGTTTGGCAAATTGTTTGGCAGAAGTAAGAAAGACACAGAGAAAGCAAAACCCAAATCTCCTGAAATCATGGGATTGTATCTGGGCGGTTCATTTGAACTGGATGATCTGAAACTTAAGCTGCTGGAACCGCAACTTACCATCGAAGGCGCGGCCCGTTCCCAACTGATTCAGGCGGTGGGAGAAGCCCCGCTGGACAGTGGTGGTACTTTGCTGCGTTATTACACTGACGATGACGGCTTCCTGCAAATTGTCACTGATGGTGGTCTTACAGAAAACCATATTACCGACGTAAAGCTGTGGTACTTTTACGAAACCAAAACCATCGGCAATGAAGCCCAGTGGCAAGAAGCATTAAGTTCTGTGATTTCAAAGCCCGTTTACACGCTTAACGGACACGATTATCACCGTGTATGGGACGCCGTCGGTGAAATATCACCGCCGGTTGCTGTCACTGAAACCACCTATGAAGAAGATGGTGATGTCAGTACAACTGACCAGTTTATGATGCTGTATGAACGTCCCCTTGATAACGGCCGCACAGAGTCACTGCTGGTAGCCGGTGAAGAAAAGATTGTAGGTCACAATGCAGACCGCTGTCTGGTGATAAGCACCGGGTTCGATATTGAACCCGCCGACATTACTATTAACGGTTAATAAAAGGATACGTACGTCATGGACACTATCATTCAATCATTAGCAGGGCTGGATAATTTCGCCTTGTACTTTGTTATCTCTGTCGCCTTCTTATTTGTATTTAAAATCGTGTACGCCATGGTCACCCCGCATGATGAATGGAAACTGGTTAAAGAGGAGCAGAACGTGGCTGCAGCCACCGGTTTTGGCGGCGCATTGATTGGCTTCGCTATCGCCCTTTCTGGTGCAGCTTCTAATGCAGTATCCATTGTGGATTTCGCGCTGTGGGGCGTGATTGCCATCGTTGCCCAGTCGTTTGCCTTTGCACTGCTGCGCTTTACTTTTATGCCGAAGATAGCAGAACGCATTAACAACAATGAAGTATCCGCAGGGATCATGCTTGCTGCCATGTCAGTGGCAGTGGGTCTGCTGAACGCTGCTTGTATGACATACTGATTCGGAGACAGATATGACCCGGAAAAGAAGTCGTTACATAGATTTGCACAAAATGCGCAAAGGCTTTGCACTCAAACCACTGGCCGTAGGGATTGCCGGTATAATGGCAACCGGTTGTGCAGACGACCGTCAGGATGCACAGATTTATACCTCGCTGGAAGATTGTAAAACGGATTATCCTGATGCAGCAGAACGCTGCGATGCAGCTTACCAGACTGCCCTCGATGAAGCGTCCCGTACCAGTCCCCGTTTTAATTCCGAATATGACTGCGAGTATGAATTCGGTCCGAATCAGTGCCGTGAAGTTAATAATTCAGGTGGCAGTTTCTTCATGCCGTTTATGGCAGGGTTTATGGTCAGCCAGTTACTGTCTCCCCGCCCTTACTATTCACAACCCATTTATACCTCTTATTCCCCGTACTCGCCGTTCCGCTCAAAATGGGTGACTGCAGATGGCTATGTATTTGACGGTGACATCCGCAAACGCAACTACAAAGTCAGTCCGTCTGTTTATAAACCCAAGCCCACCGTTACCCGTACTGTCAGCCGTGGTGGTTTCGGTAGCTCTGTGAGAGCCAAATCAAGCTGGGGTAGCAGCAGCCGTTCCGGAAGCTGGGGCAGCTGATCCCGTGCTTCGTATTCCGCTCAGAGAGCGGCCTGACTGGAAGCAGCAGGCCGCTGAGTACGGCTTTCATTTTCATACCATGTACGGCGAGCCGTATTGGGATGAATCTGCTTATTATCAGTTTTCACTGAAACAAATTGAGCAGGATATAGAAGACCCTACCGCTGAATTGCATCAGATGTGTCTGGCGGCAGTAGATAAGGTTATCCGTGACGAGGAGTGGCTGAACCGCTTTCAGATCCCCGCCCTTCACCGTGAATTCATTCTCCGGTCCTGGCAGGACAACGCGCCCTCACTCTATTCCCGGCTGGATTTAGTCTATGACGGTAAAAGTCCGGCTAAGCTGCTGGAAAACAATGCAGACACGCCCACGTCCTTGTATGAATCCGGCTTCTGGCAATGGTTATGGCTTGAACAGCAGGTAGACCGGGGAAATTTGCCCCGACACGCTGATCAGTTTAATTCCTTACAGGAAAAGTTAGTTCACCGGTTTGAAGAAATCGCGGCTTACTACCGCATCCGGAACATGCATTTCGCCTGTTGCCGGGATACGGAAGAAGACAGAGGCACCGTACAATATTTGCAGGATTGTGCTCAGGCGGCAGGTCTGCAATCAGAATTTTTATACATTGAAGACATGGGCCTTGCCGATACCGGCGCGTTTACTGATTTACATGACAACCCCGTTACTGAGTGCTTTAAGCTTTATCCCTGGGAATTCATGCTGCGTGAGAGTTTCGGCGACGCCTTGTCAGGTGCCGGTACAAACTGGATAGAACCGCCATGGAAAGCCATTTTGTCCAATAAGGCTCTGTTACCGCTTTTATGGGAAATGTTTCCGGGCCATCCTAATCTGTTGCCTGCCTATTTCCCGGACAATGCGCCGGGCCTGGAAACCGGCAAATGGATTCAAAAACCGCTGTTTTCAAGAGAAGGGGCAAATATCAGTCTGATTGAAAATGGTAAGCAAACCAAACTCTCCGACGGTCCGTATGGAGAGGAAGGCGTTGTGATCCAGGCATTTACTGCCCTGCCCCGGTTTGCTGAAAATTACACACTGATCGGTAGCTGGCTGGTAGACGATATGCCTGCCGGTTTGTCTGTGCGGGAAGACAGCAGTGAGATCACTCAGGATTTATCCCGTTATCTGCCACACATTATTGCGTAAACCTATGCCACAACTTAAAAAGCAGCTTCGCTTTCTTGCCATTATTGCCGGCGTACTCATTCTCATTGAAGCGCTGAACCTCCTCACCGGAAACAGCCTGAATCAATTTGGTATTATTCCCAGAGCACTGCCTTACCTGCCCTATATTTTTACTGCGCCGTTTTTACACGGATCTGCCAGCCATCTGATCACGAATCTTGTGCCACTGATGCTGTTTATGTGGTTAACAATGCAGTGGGGAAACCGCACATTCTGGCTGACTACCCTGACCATTCTACTCACCGGCGGTCTCGGCGTATGGATATTCGGCCGCTCAGCAATCCATATCGGTGCCAGTGGCATGGTGTATGGCTACTTTGGCTTTTTATTGCTGGCAGGCTTCATGAGCAGAAAAGTCCCTTACCTGGTGATTTCTGTGCTGGTCGCCATTATGTATGGCGGTATGTTGTTTGGCATTCTGCCAACAAAGGCGTTTATTTCTTTCGAGTATCATTTATTCGGATTTATTGGCGGTCTCATCGCAGCACGGGCTTGGGTGAAGTAATTGATTCCCGTATACTGGCCTTCAATCCGTAGTACAACGAAATAAATATGTCCGGCACCACAGAAACCAAAAATCAGCAAAACCAGGGCTTCTTCGGCAACCTTGCGTTCAATATTGTTATCCCTGTTTTAATCATGTCTTACGGCAGCGGAGACGAATACCTCGGGCCGGCCTGGAGCATCGTTGCTGCCCTCGCCTTTCCAATTGTTTACGGCATCTGGGATTTAAAACAGTCCGGTAAAGTGAATGGTTTTTCCGTTCTCGGGATTGTCAGCGTTATCCTTACCGGCGGTATCAGTTTATTGAAACTCCCCGCCGAATATATTGCAATTAAAGAAGCCACCATTCCGGCGCTTATCGGTATTGCAGTTCTGGTGACTCAGTTTGGTAAAAAGCCACTGGTTAAAATGCTTATCCTGAACGACCAGATCATTAACTGGGAAAATTTAAACCGCGCGCTCGATGAGAAAGGAAAACAGGCAGAATTCAAACGTAAAATTGCTATCAGCTCTTACATTGTTGCCAGCTCCTTTTTTCTTTCCTCAGTATTAAATTATGTGCTGGCGAAAATGATTCTGGTCAGTGAACCCGGCACCACTGCCTACACAGAAGAACTGGGCCGGATGACGATGCTGAGCTATCCGGTTATCGTTATCCCGAGCATGATTTTGCTGGTGACTGCATTGTGGTATCTGTTTTCTCAGATTGGCAAAATTACCGGTGAAGACCTGGACAACTTTCTGAATCAGTAGATTTAAACAATGATAAAAAAATAGCCGCAATTTGCGGCTATTTTTTTTTGCCTTGCCGGGGTGGCAGGCGTGTTTCGCATAAGCCGATAAATGAATCAAAGCGTACTGTGAACATTATCACAGTACGCCTGTCATTCAGCTCAGCGGTTGTTCAGGAAGCGGAAGAATTGCTTTGCAATGTCAGTGTTATCTAACTGACCGGCAAAAGCGTCTGCTCCGGCACCGAATGCAAAAACTTCCACATCGACACCAGTGTGGCCACCAGTGGTCCAGCCGGTATTCGTCTTCTTATCAAGGAATGCTTTCAACGCTGTTTCGCGGGCCTCAAAATCAGGCAGTGCCGCGATACTGTCTACCAGTGCACTGTCATCATCTTCAAAAGTGAATCCCAGCTGCGCTTCAGCATACGCAGCCGGAGAGGCTTCACTGACCATGTTGACAGCAATGGATGAAACCGAAGCCTTCATGTTACGCAGGTACTCAGGATGCCACTCGTAAATACCGTCTGCGCCAATTGTCAAACCGCCGGTACTGTGATCAGCGGTAAGCACAACCAGTGTATCAGGGTGTGTTTCTACATAATTTTGCAGGTATTCCATGGTAACAGCCAGATCATCCATCTCCGCCATCGCAGAACCGATGTCATTGGCATGCCCTGCCCAGTCAACCTGACTCGCTTCTACCAGAAGGAAAAATCCCTCCGGATCCTCAAGATGCTTAATCGCATTTTTAGTCAGAAAAGACAGGCGGTGCGGGTTACTGTCATCCAGCGCAGCCGGCAATCCCACCGGTGCAAATAGTCCCAGCACGTCAGTGCCGGCAGGCAATGTAGCTAACTGGTCATAGTCATCAACATATTGATAGCCGTTATCTGCAAATAAAGCGGTGAGATCTCTGTCATCACGGGCGAAATAAGAGGTACCGCCCCCCAGCATGACATCGGCGACAAATCCGTCATTAATACGGTCGTCAAAAAAGCTGTCAGCGATGGCGTTGTAATTCTTACGGCTTTCATTGTGCGCCAGATAAGAAGCGGGCGTTGCATGATTGATTTGCGATGTAACCGCAACACCGGTGCGCAGACCGAGCTGCTTTGCTCTTTGAAGCACCGACTCAACAGGTTGCTTGTTGGCATCCACCCCAATAGCACCATTATACGATTTTACGCCTGTAGCCAACGCTGTAGCCGCAGCCGCAGAGTCGGTAACATACCCGGAAACCGGCGCCGGATGCGTAGAGGCATTGCCGGTAAGCATGTGGTCAAACACGACATCTTCGATGTCAGGTGTTTCAGGGTTATCAGCAAAGTTGCGGTAAGCCGTGGTGTAAGCCGGCCCCATGCCGTCGGCCACTACCATGATGATATTTCGGGGCTGTTGCTGTGCTGATGAATTCTGTGCCGCATGACCGGCATTATCGAGTTGCGCGCAGCCTTGCGCCAGGGTGAGCCCTACCAGAGAGCACACGCTTATTTTTTTTAGCATCGTCGTATCCACAGGAAAAAAACTGTGGCTAAGTGTAAATCACATCAGGACAAGCGCCAAACCCAAAGCCGTGAGTCATCAAAAATTCACGAAAGGCTGTAATTTCATCGATTTAATGCTAAGCCTTTGACTGACTGGTCAGCAGTTCGCGCATGCGTTGCTGCGCCACGTCAACTAACATATCCGGCTGAAATTTAGAGATAAACCGGTTGCAACCCACCTTTTCCACCATGGCCTCATTAAAGCTGCCACTTAAGGAGGTGTTCAGGGCAACAAATAAATCACTCATTCTCTCATCACCGCGCACTTCTGCAGTTAAGCGGTATCCGTCCATTTCCGGCATCTCAGCATCGGTAAACATTAATAAGATAAGGTCAGACGGCCGCTTACCTTCATCAGCCCATGATTTGAGTAACGCCAGGGCTTCTGCGCCATTGTGGCATTCAAGACAGGACAAACCTATCTGGGCAAGGGTATCTTTGATTTGTTTACGTGCAGTAGCGGAATCATCCACAATCAACACCTGACGGCCATGCATAGCACTGACGACCTGCTCATCGAGCACGCCGTCAGAGATAGAAATATCGTAATCGATGATTTCAGCCAGCACTTTTTCGACATCAATGATTTCTACCAGTTCGTTCTTCCCGTCGATTTCTATTTGACTGATAGCAGTAAGGTAATTTGATTTACCGATAGTCAGCGGCGGCGGCTGAATATTTTGCCAGGATGTATTAACGATGCTTAATACATCACCAATCAGAAATCCCTGAACTGAGCGGTTATATTCTGTGATGATGACGTTATTAGCGTAATTCGTATCGCCACTATTTTTCATACGAATGGCGCTGCGCAGATCAATGACAGGAATTGAATTCCCTCTGTACAGGGTCACACCACACAAATTGCCGTGAGATCCCGGCATCGTATTCATCTTCGGGACACCGATGACTTCTTTAACCTTAAACACGTTAATGGCAAACGCATGACGGGTCCCCAACCTGAACATCAATAGCTCGAGGCGGTTCTCACCCACCAGATTAGTCCGTTGATCGACGGTACTAAGAATACTGCTCATACTCCCCCCGAATTATTTTAATTACTGTAATGATAGGGCGAAAATAAAGATAATGCTTTAAGCAATTAGACTCAAAAAATGAAACCCGAACCGTAACCTTTCCACAAGACCCACATCAATCATTCACAAATATTATGACGGGAATGACAATTATATATTTACGTTATTCGAATTGCGGCACTAGGATGAACGTGAGCTAACGAGAACGCAGTGCAGCGTAATCGCCTAAACAACATATTTGAGTTAATTCGGGAGAGACCTCTATGTCGCAATATCAGCAAGATATCGATACTATTGCTACGCTTAAAGCCGCGCAGAAAGGAAGCTGGGAAGGTATTAACCCAGAGTACGCCGCACGTATGAAAACACAGAACCGTTTCAAAACTGGTCTGGACATTGCGAAGTACACTGCCGCTATCATGCGCAAAGATATGGAAGAGTATGATGCCGACAGTGCAAGCTACACCCAGTCTTTAGGTTGCTGGCACGGCTTCGTAGGTCAACAAAAAATGTTGGCTGTTAAGAAACACCACGGCACGACTAACAAACGCTATCTGTACCTCTCCGGCTGGATGGTTGCAGCCCTGCGTTCTGAGTTCGGTCCCCTGCCTGACCAGTCCATGCATGAAAAAACCACCGTACCTATGCTGATTGAAGAGCTTTACACCTTCCTGCGTCAGGCAGATGCCCGCGAACTGGGTGATTTATTCAAGCAGCTGGACGCAGCGAAAGCAAATGGTGGTGATGTTGCAGCAATTCAGGCGCAAATCGACAACTTTGAAACCCACGTGGTACCAATCATTGCCGACATCGATGCCGGTTTCGGTAACGAAGAAGCCACTTACCTGCTGGCGAAGAAAATGATTGAAGCCGGTGCCTGCTGTATTCAGATTGAAAACCAGGTATCAGACGCCAAGCAATGCGGTCACCAGGACGGTAAAGTTACCGTTCCTCATGAAGACTTCCTGGCGAAAATCAACGCGGTTCGTTATGCATTCTTAGAGCTGGGTGTAGACGACGGTGTCATCGTTGCCCGTACAGACTCATTAGGTGCTGGCCTGACCCAGAAAATCCCTGTGTCTACCGCCCCCGGGGACCTGGCTGCTCAGTACAATGCATTCCTGGACACCACTGAAGTATCCGGTGCAGATGACCTGTCTGACGGCGACCTGGTTATCAAACAAGACGGCAAACTGGTTAAACCTGTTCGTCTGCCTAACGGTCTGTTCAAGTTCAAAGCTAACACCGGTTTCGATCGTGTTGTTCTTGACTGTATCACTTCTCTGCAACATGGCGCTGACCTGCTGTGGATTGAAACTGAGAAGCCTCACGTACGTCAGATTGGTGACATGGTTGACGCAATCCGTGAAGTTATCCCGAATGCAAAACTGGTATACAACAACTCACCGTCTTTCAACTGGACACTGAACTTCCGTCAGCAAGTATTCGACGCATGGCAGGAAGAAGGCAAAGACGTATCTGCTTACGACCGTGCAAAACTGATGTCTGCAGAATATGACGACAGCGAACTGGCTGCAGCTGCTGATGCGAAGATCCAGACCTTCCAGCGTGATGCGTCACGTGAAGCAGGTATCTTCCACCACCTGATTACGCTGCCTACATACCACACTGCGGCACTGTCTACTGACAACCTGGCGCAAGGTTACTTCGGTGACGAGGGTATGCTGGCCTACGTTAAAGGTGTTCAGCGTAAGGAAATTCGTCAGGGTCTGGCGTGCGTTAAGCACCAGGCGATGGCCGGTTCTGACCTGGGTGACACCCACAAAGAGTACTTCTCCGGTGAAGGCGCACTGAAAGCTTCAGGCGACGACAACACCATGAACCAGTTTGATGTATAAACACACAGGTTCCTAACCTCTGGCTCCTTCGGGAGCCTTTTTTATATTCACCGGTTTTATTCATTTCACAGCCACAAAAATAAAACACCCGTTTGAAATCCGGGGTACACTGGCAGTCAAACCAGGTCGAAAGTATCAGTACAACAGGCGAATAAAGCAGTAACAATCTGCGACTAATAGTCTATCTTACTTATCAGGACCAGACGCTTATAATAGCAACAGATAATAATCCTAATTTGGAGCATTGAGAGCATGAATATAGCCAAAGTAGATTTGAATCTTCTGGTTTATCTGGATGTTTTGCTCAGAGAAGGCAGTGTTACCCGCGCCGCTAATCAGCTCAGCATCACCCAGCCGGCCATGAGTAACGGTTTAAAGCGGTTAAGAGATTTATTCAAAGATCCGTTGCTGGTGAGAACCAGCGAAGGTATGACACCGACTAAACGTGCCCTTGAGCTCCAGCCGGTCATCCGCGATGTACTCAGTAAACTGGAAAGCTCCATTCAGCCGGAAACCGATTTTGATCCGGCTACCAGCAACCGTACATTCCGGATCATGACCAGCGATTATGCGGAAAGCACTTTATTGCTTGAGCTGGTCGGCCGTTTGGGCAAGATTGCCCCGAACATCACCCTCGATTTAATCACGCCGAGTGACGTGACATTTCACGATGTGGAACAGGGTAAAGTCGACATGGCGATTAACCGCTTCGACGAACTGCCTCTATCCTTTCACCAGAAAGTCATCTGGTATGACAGTTTCAGCTGTGTGCTCAGCGCATCCCATCCGCTGGTAAACCAGAAATGGGATCTGGACAGTTATTTAAGCGCCCAGCATATCTGGGTAAGTAAAACCGGCTTCGGTGTGGGCGTAGGTATTGATCCCAATGAAGTGCAAAAACTTGGCTGGGTCGATGCTGAATTAACTAAACTGGGAAAACAGCGGGCGATCAGAGTGTTTACCCGCCACTATCATGCAGCACTGCAAATAGCTAAAACTCAAAATCTGGTGGCTACATTACCGGGCAAAGCCGCGCGACTGTTTAAGGACGATCCGGAAGTTGTAGTGAAAGATCCTCCTTTCGATATTCCGCCAATTGCGTTGAAAATGGCGTGGAGTGCCTTGCTGCATCATGATGCAGGCCATATCTGGCTGCGCCGTTTAATTGGTGAACTGGCATCTGAGATGAGTAATCTGTAACTCATCTGCCAGCAAACATTCACAAATATTATGACAGCAATACAAACCATAAATTAAAAATAGTGTCCGGAAACCTCTACACTAACAACTCATTAAAGAGTAGAGGTCATTATGAAAGGGTATATTCAACACGGACGACTTCAGGTTGCTGAGGTTCTGGACACATTCATCAATGAACAGGCAATGCCCGGCGCTAATGTCGATAAAGACACTTTCTGGGCGAATTTCGAATCCCTGCTTGCAGACCTCACACCGCTTAATCAGGCTCTGCTGGATAAGCGGGATCATTTCCAAACCTTAATTGATGCTTATCACAAAAGCGGTAAGCCCGCTTCCGGCGACGACTATCTGAACTTTCTGCGGGAAATCGGATATCTGGAGAATGAGCCGGACAATGTCACTGCCACGACGGCCAATGTAGATGCAGAGATTGCCACCATGGCGGGCCCGCAACTGGTTGTGCCTATCAATAATGCCCGCTACGCACTGAACGCCGCAAATGCACGCTGGGGAAGTCTGTATGACGCGCTGTATGGCACAGACGTGATCAGCGATGACGGCGGTGCAGAAGCCGGAACAACCTATAATCCTGTACGGGGCGCGAAAGTTATCGCAGAAGCAAAACGATTACTGGACACCCTGCTGCCGCTTGCTGATGCATCTCACAAAGATGTAACCGGCTACGGCATCACAGACGGCACCCTTACCGTGTCCCTGAAAAGCGGCAATACCACACTGCAAACCAGCGAACAGTTCCTTGGCTTCAGAGGCAATGCAAATGCGCCGGATGCACTGCTGTTTGTTCACAACGGTTTGCATTTTGAAATTCAGATTGATGCCGCAAGCCCGGTGGGTAAAGCCGATCCAGCCGGGGTGAAAGATGTGCTGGTTGAAGCAGCGCTGACAACAATAATGGACTGCGAAGATTCTGTAGCAGCCGTAGACGCTGAAGATAAAACACTGGTGTATTCAAACTGGTTAGGTCTTATGAAAGGCGATCTGTCGCTGACCATGGATAAAGGCGGCAAAAAGATTGTCCGTGCTATGCAGTCTGACCGTGAATACACCACAGCAGATGGCGCAGGCACACTTTCACTTGCCGGCCGCAGCCTCATGTTTGTACGCAATGTAGGTCACCTCATGCGAAATGACGCGATTTTACTGGACGGTGAACCGGTCTTTGAAGGATTGATGGACGGTGTGATCACATCCCTCATTGCTAAACATGATTTACTGGGCAATGGTAAATTCCGTAACTCCCGTGAAGGCAGCATTTATATTGTTAAACCTAAAATGCATGGTCCTGAAGAAGTCGCCTTCGCTGACAGCCTGTTCAGCCGTGTTGAAGCCATGCTGGGCCTCGACCAGGATACGCTGAAAATGGGAATTATGGATGAAGAGCGCCGCACCAGCATCAATCTGAAAGCCTGTATTGGCGCAGCCTCATCACGTGTCGCTTTCATCAATACCGGTTTCCTCGACCGTACGGGTGATGAAATTCACACCTCTATGCAGGCAGGGCCATTCGCAGCAAAAGGCGCATTGAAAACCATGCCCTGGATTGCTGCCTATGAAAAAGCCAATGTACAAACGGGCCTGGCTTGTCAGCTTTCCGGCCGCGCACAGATTGGTAAAGGCATGTGGCCCATTCCGGATCAGATGGCAAATATGATGGAAGCGAAAATAGGCCATCCGAAGGCCGGTGCCAATACCGCCTGGGTCCCCTCTCCCACGGCTGCCACGTTGCACAGTCTGCATTACCATGAGGTCGATGTATTCGCCCTGCAGTCCGGTATGCAAGAACAGCAATATAACGGTATTGCGGATATTCTTACGATACCTTTAATGCCAGAAGACTCGTCTTTGTCTGCAGAAGCTATTCAGCGTGAAGTAGATAACAACGTACAGGGCATTCTGGGATACGTGGTACGCTGGGTACATCAGGGGATTGGTTGTTCAAAAGTGCCTGACATCAATAATGTTGGTCTGATGGAGGACCGCGCGACCTTGAGGATTTCTTCCCAGCACCTGGCCAACTGGCTGGTACATAACATCATTACGCCGGAGCAGGTTAACGAATCCCTTTCCCGCATGGCAGTGCTGGTTGATGAACAAAATGCCGGCGACAGCGATTACATCCCGATGTCACCGGAACTCGACAACGCCATTGGTTTCAAAGCTGCGAAAGAATTGATTTTCGACGGCGTAAGTCAGCCGAACGGTTACACAGAGCCCCTGCTTCATCAGCGCAGAAAAGACATGAAAGCCGCGCTGGCGGCAAAGTAATTTTTTACTTTCAGTACCTGAACAGAAAAAGCCACAACCGTGGCTTTTTCTTTGTGCGTCCTGCCTGAAGCATTGAACCTGCGAAAGGGACTCAGGAGCAACTTACGGCGCGGCACGTATACAGTCAGATATCTGTTTACCGGTGTCAAACAGCTACCCGGCAACGCTTTATTCCTCTGTATCCCCTGCCTCTGCTGGCTGTTAAGGATTTTCTTATGATAAACGCTCAACTATCAAAATTTGTTCTATAGTATCAATAGCGATATCTAACACAGCACTTTTAAGCTGTCACGTTGCACTATCATTGGTGTATTGTGACGTCAGCAGCAGTGAGAAGTTAAAACCATTATGGCTAAGCGTTCGATATTTGACACAATCAATAAAAAGTTCCGCCGTACCAGCGTAGGAAAGATGTTTTCCGGCTATCAGCAGCTCAGGGAAGCTAACTATATTTCTTCACACTTCAGTACGTATCTGGAACCCGTTCTGGCAGTGGATGATGCTCTGAGAGAGTCTGTCTACAAAATCAGGCATAACGTCTATTGTGACGAGCTTGCGTTTGAGCCGGTGAAAGAGTCGGGTCTGGAAACTGACGAATTTGATGCTTACTCAAGACACTGCATGATTCGCCATATCGGCACTCAGCAAATGGCCGGCACTGTGCGTGCGGTCAGGCCATTACAAGATGATCAGTTATTACCCATTGAGAAATATTGCCGCTCCTCTATCACCCGGAACGATTTGAGTCCGGATAATTTTAAACGCCACGAGGTGTGCGAAATATCCAGACTTGCCGTCCCCAAATACTTCCGGCGACGTCGTTCAGATGACTTTGACGGTTCAGCAACCGGTGCTATCAACCCGGTCACCTACTCGGAAACGGAATTACGCTGTTTTCCTTTTATTGCTGTAGGTTTATATTTTGCTGCCGCCGCCTCGGCGCTGGAGTTCGGTGTGAAGCACGCCTATGTGATGATGGAGCCCCGACTTGCAAGAAGTATGGGTTATGTAGGCATTAAATTTCAGCAGATAGGACCGGTAGTGGACTATCACGGCAAACGGGCCCCTTATTACATTAACCGCCCGCTTCTTGAGGGGAGTCTGAAGCCGGGTTTTGCTTCTATGCTTAATGAGATCCGACTCAGTTTACGGGAACAAATTCCGGCGATGCCGGAAGAACGAGAAGAATATTTGCGGCAGTTTATCAAAGACTGATCCCCTGCCGCTCCGCTCACGGGTTATACGTTGTAGAACCCTCTGTACCACTCCACAAATTTTGCAATACCGTTATCAATGTCTGTAGACGGACGATAACCGGTATCTTTGACCAGTGCTTCTACATCAGCGTAAGTATCAGGCACATCACCTTTTTGCATTGGCAGCATTTCTTTTTCTGCTTCCTTTCCTAACGCTTTTTCGAGAGTTTCGATATAAGTCAGCAGGTGTACCGGCGTTTGAGCGCCAATATTATAAACTTTCCACGGTGCTTTACTTGAGCCCGGATTTGGTGACTTACCGGACCACGAATCATCCGTTTTTGCGTCGTTGTCCAGCGTGGCGATAACACCTTCAACAATATCATCGATGTAAGTAAAGTCACGGCGGTGGTTGCCGTAGTTAAACACCTTAATAGGTTTGTCTTCCAGGATCGCTTTGGTAAACAGGAACAGTGCCATATCAGGACGTCCCCAGGGACCGTAAACGGTAAAGAACCGCAGCCCTGTGGTCGGCAACCCATACAAATGACTGTAGGTGTGAGCCATCAGCTCATTGGCTTTCTTACTGGCTGCATACAGAGATACCGGATGATCCACATTATCTTCAACGGCGAAAGGCATGCTTTCATTGGCACCGTAAACAGAGCTGGATGAAGCGTAAACCAGGTGCTTGACCTGATTGTGTCTGCAACCTTCGAGTACATTCATAAAGCCGACAATATTCGCATCAATATAAGCGTGAGGATTTTCCAGCGAATAACGCACCCCTGCCTGGGCAGCTAAATGAACCACCTTATCAAATTTGTGTTCAGCGAAGAGCGCCTCCATCGCAGCACGATCTTCAACGCCCATTTTAATAAACGTAAAAAGATGGCCGGAAGGTAAAGACGATACCCTTTCAAGCCGGGCTTCCTTTAATGACACATCATAATAATCATTCAGATTATCGATACCTACGACTTCATCGCCACGCTCCGTTAATTGCGCGGCAACAAATGATCCGATAAAGCCAGCGGCTCCCGTTACTAACACTTTCATATCGTGCTCCCTGAAATAAATGCTGCATGTTGAGCAAGATACTCAATCAAACTTCTAAAGCGACTACTTGTCACCATGACCACTAGCAAGAATGACTCCGCTTTTTACTTCTTAATAAAAATAAGCGCCTTTGCTTACAAAGTTATCCCGTGCTTCTCAGCCAGTGCATAAACATGCTTCACCGGAATGGCATAAGTGATGCCGCTGGGCGAAGTAATTGCCGACTCTTTTGTTTTCTTAACGAACACTTTATTGATTACCCCTAACACCTCGCCAGTGGCCGCTTTGTACACGGGACTGCCGCTGTTGCCGGGGTAAGCGGTAATATCAAGTTGATACACCATGAAAGGGTTGCGTAAGCTGTCCAGATAAGCTTGCGACAGTTGCGCACTGTTCGAAGCCGAGATCACATTGGGCGTATACGCGGCAACAATGCCTCTGTGTGTGGCCGGATACAATCCTAGTACGGCGCCAATGGGAAAACCGGTCATTGCGATTCCAGTACCATCTTCAACCACATCTGTTGCTGATAGCAGACTGACAGGTGGTAATTCATGGGCCATTTCCAGAATGGCCAGATCATGCTCTTCATCTTTATAAACTTGTTTTACCCGCGCAATTCCCATCTTACGGCCTTCGGGTACGAACACGACCTGGTTAAATTTTACATTTTCTTCTGTAGGAAATGCTGTGATCACATGATGGTTGGTCACTACATATTTTCCATTTCCGACAACGAAACCAGTTCCTTTTAATTGATGGCTAACCGTGGCCAGCGGCGCATAAAAGCCCACACCCACCACGGAAGGCTTCACCTTTTTTACAACCTCAGGTAATGCTTCTGCAAAAGCAGTATGACAAACAGGAAGTGAAGTCAGCACAATTGTCATGCTGACGAACAGCACTCTTATTATATTCATTCTAATGTCCCTATCAGGTAATCCGGCTTTTTTCTGATGATAGCATTTTACATGTCATGATATTAGCTTACCCTATAAAGGTTCATGACAAACTGCTTCGCGCAGGATAACCGGATAGCGTATGGATTTTAACTATGATGTGGCGTTTTCCAGAAATATTGGCTGGGTAACGCATGATGAACAAGCTTCACTGCGCACAAAACGGGTGGCAATTGCAGGTTGTGGCGGTGTTGGCGGACTGCATAGTCTGACACTTGCCAGACTGGGTGTCGGAAAAATTAACATCTCTGATTTTGACCAGTTCGATATACACAATATTAACCGCCAGTCCGGCGCTTTTGTGTCGACAAAAGATCAGGACAAGATTGAAGTCATGTCTGCTATGTTGAAGGATATTAATCCGGAAATAGAGATTGGCAGCTTTCCTGCCGGAATCGATGAAACGAATGTTGATCGATTTCTTGATGGCGTCGACCTTTATATAGATAGTCTCGATTTCTTCGCCCTGGCTGCGAGGAAACTGGTTTTCAGCCGTTGCTATGAGAAAGGTATACCCGTTGTGACAGCGGCACCGCTTGGCATGGGCGCTGCTCTGCTTTGTTTTATGCCCGGCAAAATGACCTATGAAGAATATTTCCGTTTTAATGACAAGCAAACAGAAGAAGGACAATTAATCCAGTTTCTGATTGGCTTATCACCGGCGATGCTCCAGCGTAACTATCTTGTTGATCAGGACGCTGTAGATTTCCACGAGCAGCGCGGCCCCTCAACAGCCATGGCGGTAAACTTATGTGCTGGTATTGCTGAGACCTATGCGCTGAAGATTCTGTTGGGAAGAGGCAAAGTATTGTGTGCACCTTATGGCCTGCATTTCGATGCTTACAAGAATAAGCTCAGTAAGACCTGGTGCCCGTTTGGTAACCGTGGCTGGCTACAAAAATTGAAGTTCAAAATCGCTGAGAAAGTAGTTAGCGGAAAATAACAAAATTTGTGTCAGGGATTTTTACACGCAGTTTTTACAAGCAGGCAATAAAAATAAAAAAACCAACAAATTCATATGGATAAAAAGTTGGCACACCAGATGCTTTATTATCAGCGAGGCCTAACAGCCGAACGAATTTAATATGGAGATGGTTATGAAATTTAATAAAGTTGTAAAATCTTTCGCATTGACTGCTGGTTTGTTAGCTTCTTTCACAAGCTCAGCTGAGTTCATGGATTTCCAGGTTGACGAAACCCCTTACGGTGGTTCAGTACTGACTGCTGACAAATTCAACGGTGGTTACGTTGAAGAGCTGGTATTCAACGGTTCTGGCTTCACTACTGGTGCTTTTGCAACTATGTCTGCACTGTACGCTAACGAAGGTACTGACGTATACAAAGGTTCTTCATCTTACCTGAACTTTGGTTACAGTGTATATGCAATCCTGACTGCTTCTGGTACAAGCACTTCAGGTACGTCTTTCGCAGCGACTTCAGCTAGCCTGCAGCTGTACATCGACGTAAACAGCGACACAACTTCAGACGACCTGTTAGCAGGTACTACTCTGAACAATGGCGACGATATTCTTATCGCTACTGCTGACGACGTTACTAATGCATACGGTAACTACGACTTCTCAGCTGGTACTGGTAACTATAACTTCGACTTCACAGATTTTACTCTGACTACTGCTGGTATGGATTACTTCGTGAGCCCTGCTCCGTTCTACTCTTACCTGACAGTAAACGGCGACTACGACAGTCTGTCTGACTTAGAGAACATCACTGGTGACGTTTCTGCTGTATTCCAGGCAGTTCCAGTATCTGTTCCAGAGCCTTCAACTGTTGCAGTTCTGGCGCTTGGCCTGATGGGTCTGGGTGTATCTGCTCGTCGTAAAAACAAATAAGATTGTTTTTACACTCTGAAAAAAGGCGACGAATGTCGCCTTTTTTTGTGTCTTCAATTTAAAAACCCCTGATACGTTTGCATACTTTTCTTTTCACACGATACCCCGTAAAGTATTCACTCATTTTTAAATCCCGGATGTGCTGTATAGTATGGATATATTGAAACGAACCCGAATTGCCGCTTTTGTCACCGCAACGCTGCTCACCACCGCCTGTTCTCAAATGACTGTAGAAGAACGATTAAATAAAGCAGAAGATGCACTTAGTGAAGACAATTACAAGCAAGCTATTGTTCATTTAAAAGCCGCCGTACAGCAATCCCCCACTGATGTCCGCCCCCGTATTGAATTAGCTAAGGTCTATTTCGATATTGGTGATATGGTCAGCGCCATTACGACCTTCGACAAGGTACTCACCCAACGCGGTGATATTAACGATTTTGCGGATGAGTACTTTTTATCCCTCTATTCTATGGCTGATCTGGACATTTTCGAAGTTACCTTTGAAGAGTTTAAGGGGCAACTGAACAACGGGCAGCGTATTTCTGCAGAACTGATTGCTGCCGTAATATCGGGACGTTCCAGATCGCAGGAACAGGCGGAAGATCACCTGAAAGTCGCCAGGGAGTTGGCAAAAGAAAACGCTACGCCGGCAGTTAAAAGCAAAATCGACGACTATGCCTTAATTATCAACGGGTACTTGCTTTCGGATAACCCCGGCGACGTAAATGTTTTATCGGCATTATCAGAAAAATACCCGGATGACTGGATGATTCGCTCACTGACTGCGGAAATTCTCCAGGCATCCGGTCAGTTTAAAGAAGCAGCTGAGAACTACGAAGCTTTGCTGGCTCTTAAACCTTTCTTTGCCCAGCTTAATCTGAATATTGCAGAAGCTTACATAAAAGCGAAAGAGTTCAAAAAAGCACAAACTTATGTAGAGAAAGTGCTTTCATTGTCTGCTGATCAACCGCTGGCGAATCAGCAAATGGCAATTATTGCCCTGTCTGAGCACGATTTTGAAAGTGCCGCCAGACACATTGATATTTCACTGAACCAGAATATGGTAAATATGACATCCGTGTATATTGCAGGGATCTCACATTTCCAGATCGGGAACTACGAGCAGGCACTTTCCTACCTGGAAAAGGTCGT
>NZ_CFHOXV010000003.1:75862-102119 GCF_984505615.1 Alteromonas sp.
CAACAGCAACTCGGCCTGTTGAAGCTGTCTGTGGGTGACAGTGACGGCGAAGATTTACTGGAAACATCATCGCAACAAATCGTAAAAGATGCAGCGGAAGGTAACAGTACACAATCTAAGTTGTTCCTGGTCGCCATGAAAGCCACTAACGGGGATGAAGAAGAGGCCCGTTCAATTATTAATGAATGGATTGAAGCGGAACCGGACAATGCCGAAAATTATCTGATTTCTGCCCAATTTGAATCATATACCGGTAACACAGATGCACTTGAGGCCTTGTATACCAAAGTGCGTAACCTTGAGCCTGCTAACATTGAAGCGGCAAAGTATTTTGCAGAAAAGGCATTCAGAAATGGTGATGCAGAAGAAGCCCTGAAAGCCTACAGCCGGGTACTGAAAGAACAGCCGAATGATCAGATTGCTTTAACCGGCGCCTATGTGTCTGCTCAGGCACTCCCTGATAAAAAAGCGACCTTCAAAACGATTGACAATATTTTATCGCAAAATAGCAAAACCAGTGCCTTCAGCACATTGTTTGCGGCATTCCTTAAACAGGACTACAAGGAAGTGGTATCACTGTCCCGCAGTTCTATTTTTGGTTTCGGTGAACAACCCAAGGTGGATTTTTTACTTTCTCAGTCTTATATGTCGATGGGTCAGCCTCTGGCTGCTCTGGATGTATTGCGAAACTCCATAAAGTCCGGTTTTGCGACCATTCAGGTTTTTGAAGCCTATGCTGAAGCTATGATGCAGGCTGAAGGTAGCAAGGCTGCATTACGGGCAATTAAAAATATGCCTGAAGGTGTAGCAGAGGCGCCTCAGTTACAATTACTGAAAAGCCATATTCTGGTTAATGAAAAGCGTTATGACGAAGCCATGGCTATTATTGCAGGTTTACCGCCGGAGTTCGCTAACAGCGCCAGAGCGATGGAGATCACAGGCCGGGCACAAGCGGGCAACGAAGACTTTTCTGCAGCTATTCCTGCCCTGCAGGAAGCGTTCGATAAACTTAAAACACCTAAGTCAGCGCAACTACTTTATAAAGCATTAAAAAATAACGGTCAGGATGAAGAGGCACTTGCTGTCCTGAAAAAGGCTGCTGACATATCTCAGGGCTATGATGAAGCCGATTTGTTCTATGTCAGTGAGCTGGCTAAAACGGATAAGCAGGCAGCAATCAGCTTCTATGAGCAACTTGTCAGTGCCCAACCTAAGAACTGGCAGGCCATGAACAATATCGCCTGGTTACTCTATGAAGAGAAGCGATACAGTGATGCCTATCAATGGATAATGAAGGCACTGAACTTACGGCCCAGTAATAAATCACTTCTGGATACAAAAAAACGTATCGAAGAAGCGATCAAATCTAAGTAAATCATTGTATTAAATGCGCCGGCGGGTAAGCTTCGTGCCGGCGAACGTTATTTCTGCTGTTACAGTAAAGGTTTTAAAGTTAGTGTTTGAGAAAGTAAAAAGTGATCTGCGATATAAACAGGCAGTGTTTGCTGATGACGGTGCGCATTTATCTTTGCCCCGGTTACTGTTAACCGACGGTACCAGTGCAACACTGCTGTTCAGAATGTCTCACCGCTGTCGCCACGGTATTTTAAGTCCTGCAGGTCTGTTGCTTCAAATGTTGAATAAGTGGATCAACGGCTGTGTCATTGGCGTGAAAGCTGAGTTTGGCCGTGGCCTTGTCATTATGCACCCGGTGGGTGTAGTCATTAACAGCAAGGTCAAAACCGGTGACCGGGTCGTTATTGAAAGCGGCGTAGTGATTGGCGATGAAAAAGGTCAGTCACCGGTTATCGGCAACGACGTATTCATCGGCACCGGCGCAAAAATTATCGGTGGGGTAACCATCGGCGATAATGTGAAAATTGGCGCTAATGCTGTGGTGGTTAAAGACATCCCTTCCGGCTGCACTGCGCTGGGCATTCCTGCGAAGCCCCGTTGATGAGTACAACCATGGAATTCATTTTCTGGCTAAGTGTAGTCGCCATTCTTTACACCTACCTGATTTATCCTGTGATATTACTTGCTGTCAGCAGTTTTCATCAGGCAATTAAAGACACCCGTTTTGTACTGAGTAAACAGGGCCGCAGAAAGCGCGAAGCCGATTTACCTGACGTCACTATCGTCATCGCTGCATTTAACGAAGAGAAGTGCATAAAGGCGCGTATTGAGAACCTTCTGGAACTGGATTACCCGACGGACAAGCTAAAGATCCTCATAGGTTCAGACGGCAGCACAGACGGCACCAATGATATTTTGACATCATTCTCTGCTCCCTGTCTGGAAACCGTAGTATTTGAGCAGAACCGCGGAAAGATCAATGTTCTGAACGATTTGATGACACGGGTAACGACACCTGTCACAGTTTTCTCTGATGCGAATACGTTTTTTCAACCCGATGCTGTCAGAAAGCTGGTCGCGGACTTCCGTGAGGAGCAAGTTGGCGGTGTATGCGGAGAACTGGAACTCGTAGATGCCTTTTCCGGAAAAAATAAAGACAGTTTGTACTGGCAGTACGAGCAGGTACTGAAGTTTCACGAGTCCCGTATTAATGCCATGCTGGGAGCGAATGGCGCTATTTATGCTATCCGGACAGCACTGTATGAGCCGTTACCGGAAAATACTATCATTGATGATTTCTGCGTGTTTATGGGTATCGCCAGACAAGGCTATAAACTGACCTATAACCCTGAAGCACGGGCAACGGAAGAGATTGCGCCTAACCTTGAAGAAGAGGCCGGACGTCGCATCAGAATAGGCGCAGGCAATTACCAGGCGATGATGCGCCTGACCTGGGCACTGAACCCGTTAGCTGGCAGCCGGTGCTTCAGTTATATCAGTCACAAAATCTTACGCTGGTTTGTGCCGCATTTTATGCTCGTCGCATTGGTAAGCGGTGCGCTGCTGGCATTAACAAGTCCTCTGTACGGTCTGCTGTTTGCCGGCCAGGTACTTTTTTATTTTACTTATTATTATGGCCTGACATTAAATGATGATAAGAAAGGCAAGTTAGCCAGCATAATTAAACTGGTCACCTTTTTTGTTTCCATGAATATTTCCCTCGGCCAGGGTTTCATCCGATTTTTAACTTCTAAACAGTCTGCAACCTGGAAAAGTACGGCACGCTAATGATCACCTATATTGTTCTCGCTCTCATTGTTCTGATATTAATTGCTGCCGGTTTAGGTACCGCGCTGATTTATCAAAAAGATATGCAGACCTGGATCCTGGGATACTGGAAAAATGCATTCTTCTCTTCTAAGCCGGAAGTCAAAGGTACAACTCACGTGATGTTTTGTTTCGTAGACCACTACGAACCGCAATGGCTGAATAAAGATAACATTGAACTGGAACGTGCACGTGTTGACCGCTGGATGCAGGAGTACCCTGTTATGGCGTCCAAATTTACCGACGCCGATGGTTACCACCCTAAACATTCTTTCTTCTTTCCGGAAGAAGAATACCGGGAAGAGCATCTGGACAAGCTTTCTGACTTATGTGCCCGCGGGTTTGGTGAAATCGAAATTCACCTTCACCATGAAGATGATACCAGTGACAACTTGCGCACCGTATTATCAAATTTCGCGCAAACACTGCATGAGAAACACGGTGCACTGGCAACCGATCCGGTAACCGGCAAACCTGTCTATGCATTTATTCATGGAAACTGGGCGCTGGATAACTCTCATCCCCATGGTCACTGGTGTGGTGTGAATGATGAACTCATTGTACTGAAAGAAACCGGCTGTTATGTGGATATGACTTTCCCGTCGCCGGACGCTACACAGCCCGCATTAACCAACTGCTTCCACTACGCGAAAGACGATCCGGCTAAGCCCAAGTCTTATAACTCCGGAAAGCTGATGAAGACCGGTGGTGAGGCCTGGGGCGATCTGCTTATCATGCAAGGCCCGATGGGCTTTAACAAAGAAGCCTTCAAGTTCGGTATTTTACCTAAAATTGAACGTGCTGATATCAGGGACAACTGTCGTCCGACTCCGGGCAGAGTAGATAACTGGGTGGATAAGCATATCCACGTTGAAGGCCGTCCTGAATGGATTTTCATTAAGATCCATACCCACGGCGCCCAGGACACAGACATGGGCGCCCTGCTGGGCGAACCGGTTGAAATAATGCACCGTCACTTGAATGAAAAGTATAATGACGGTGAAAAATACAAGCTGCACTATGTCAGCGCCCGTGAAATGTATAATATTGCTAAAGCGGCGGAAGCCGGGAAGCAAGGCGACCCGAACGACTACCGTGACTTTATATTGAAGAAGCCTGCATTTAAAAGGATTTAACGTGCTCGCGAAACGGATACAATCCAAGCTTGAGTCTATGATAGGTGTTTCAGCTTTTCGCTGGAAACACCTGCCGGACGGTGTATATGTACTTAACTTACACCGTATCGGCGATATGACGACCAGCAAACTCGATCCGAATGTTTACTCCTGCTCTGCTGAGAACCTAAATAAACACCTGAGCTTTTTGAAGGAGTGTTTCACAATCATCAGCCTGGCGGAATTAAACCAGTTAATATCAACCAGTCCCAAACCGGACAAACGTTACTTACTGGTTACTTTCGACGACGGCTACAAAGACAATTTTGAGCTGGCTTACCCTATTCTGAAGTCGCTGAATATTCCTGCCGTATTCTTTATTGCCACCGGACTCATTGAAAACAACGAACTCCCCTGGTGGGATAAAGTCGCGTATCTTATTCAGCGCTCACATATTCAGAAAATCAAACTACCCGGCTGGGAAGAGACGGTTGAGTTTAAAACTAACCCACAAATCTTTATCCGGTTAATTCTGAATCAGATTAAGCGCTGCGCTGCCCCTATTGGCGAACAAATTAAAGAGCTGGAAGATTTTGTTGGTATGCCGTCCCCCTATCCGGATGCAGAGTTTATGTCCTGGGATGATGTCATTACGTTAAGTAATAATGGTATGGATATCGGTGCCCATTCTCACAGTCATGACATACTCGCCAAACTCAGTGACGATCAGATGCTGTTTGAGCTCAGCCACTCCAAAGCAATTCTGGAAGAAAAACTGGGAAAACCGGTAAAAGCATTCAGTTATCCCGTTGGCAGCAAGAACACTTACAACGATTGCGTAATTGAGGCGCTTAAGGATAACGGGTATGAAATTGCCTTCAACTTTCATCCCGGCGTCAATGTAAATCTGGCAAAGAACCGCTATGACCTCTGTCGTTTCCCCATTGAATATATGATGGATGACGAAGCACTTAAGAAAATGCTGACCTACGCAAAGCGGATATAGCCATGACAAACCCCAGAATCCTTCATTGCGTGAGCAGCCTTCAGGTTGGCGGCGCTGAAAAGTGCGCGGTTAATTTATTAACGTGTCAGCACGCTCTTGGTTATAAAGTAGCAGCACTGAGCTTTGGCAAACCGGCAGAACCTTTTCAGTCAGTACTGGAAAGCCGTGGGATCCGCGTAATAAATAATAACGAAAGCATTATCCGCCGGCTGGTCAGAACGGTCCGGATCCTGAAAGGATTCGATGTGATACATATTCACTCTCCGGCTGTGATCCGCGCCTTTATGCCTGTTTTCCCTTTTCTTATGGGTAAAAAAGTCTTGTACACCCATCACGGTGAAGACTCACCGGATCAAAAGGGTATGCGCCTCAGTCACTGGCTTGCAGCGCTTTATATAAATAAAGACTTCGCTGTATCAGAGAAAGTTAAACTAAGCGTAAAACAGCGCTATAACTGGGAACCCGCCAGAACAGACGTTATTCCCAATGGTGTATTATTAAGCAAGGGCGACATTACCGCACCTGCTACACCATTTAAGTTTGCTTGTGTTGCCCGGATGGTTCCCCTGAAGCAGATTGATAAAGTGGTCACCGCATTTGCACAGGCTGATATACCGCAATCTGAATTACATTTATTTGGTGACGGACCGGAAAGGCCGGCGGTGGAAGCTGCTGTGGCAAAACACCATTTACAACATCGTGTTGTGCTGCATGGAAATGTTCTGGATGAAGATGAGATATACCGGCATGTGGATTGTCTGGTGATCAATTCAACCACTGAAGGGCTTCCAATGGCCCTTATTGAAGCGCTGGCAAGAGGAAAGCCAGCCATTTCAACACCGGTAGGTGAAATACCGAACCTCGATAAACGCTATCATTTTTGCCTTTTCAGTAAAGACGACACAGCCGCTCTCAGCGAAGTCATGAAAACCATGGCCTCCAGTCCTGAACAATGGCAAATGCTCGCCAGAAACGGTAAAAAACTCGTGGAAGAGTCCTATTCTATAGAGCAGGTATCCCGAACTTATTTGAACGCAGTCAGTTAATCCATGCAGAAAGAACACGTTGTTTATTTTACCAACCTGTACCCTCTTCCCTGGGAGCCGGCGCGGGCCGCTTATAATAAGCAAATCGTATCAGCGTTAAGAATGCACTGCGATGTGGATGTACTGACGCCGGTGCCCGCTCCTGTGTGGTTCCGGCAGCTTCTGAAAGGTAAACTAAAAAACTCAGAAGCCACTCTGTTTCCTTTTTTCTTTTTGCCCGGCTTCGGACGGCGTACCTATGCATTGACCTTGTTCATGTCCATGCTCTTATGTGTATATCCCCTTGTCAGACTGATAAAGGCAAAACATATCGTTGCCAGTTGGGCATATCCTGAAGGCGTCGTTGCCAGCCTGTTCAAAAAATGGGGAAATCGTAAAGTCGCCATTCATTGCGTGGGCACAGATATCAATTATCATTTCCGGCACTCTGCCAGACAAAAACAGATGCTGCGTGCATTTGACCGTGCAGATGAAGTGATAACGGTCAGTCGTGATCTTGCGGGGAAAATCGTTCCTCTGGCTACCGCGTCTACCCGCTGCAATGTGGTTTACAACGGCGTCAGCTTCGATAAATTCGCCTTGAGTGATACCACAACCCACAGCAAGTCATTCCTGTTTATAGGCAACCTGCTGACGACAAAAGGAGTGTATGAACTGGCCGGTGCCGCAGCCCTCCTGAAAGCCAGAGGTCTTGACTTTACCCTTGAGATTGTCGGTAAAGGGCCCGAGAGCGATAAGCTTAAAGCACAAATCAGCAGCGATAACCTTGACGATATCGTTACTTTTCATGGCGCTGTTCTGCATGATGATATTCCGGCTCTTCTGGCGAAAGCCAGAGCCCTCGTATTGCCAAGTTACCGTGAAGGGGTGCCTAATGTCATCATGGAATCCCTTGCGGCAGGCGTGCCACCTGTTGCCACCGCAGTAGGCGGGATCCCTGAAATTGTCCGTGACGGAGAAAACGGCATCCTGGTGCAGGAGCTGAATGCTTCAACGCTGGCTGATGCTATGCAAAAAGCGCTGGAGAAAGACTGGGATAACGCTGCCTTGCGTCATTCAGTGTCAGAGTACACATGGGAAAATTGCGCACAGGGCTTCCTCAGCGCGCTTTCTATAAGGTGAGTTGGATTGCGTTAACGCAATCCGGCTTTACGGGCAACGCCGGAGGCGAATGCCAGAGCCTTTATTAATAACTTCTGCCATCCGGATGCATAAGCAGTCGTACTATAAACGGGTTCAGAAAACTCTGTCAGCGACTGTTTATAGCTTTGTTTCACACCGCTGCTAAGAAAGTCATATCCCTTCATCCCCTGCCCTGCGGCATATTCTGCCATTAAATAATGAATAAGGGTGCCGGGAGATATATTCGGGCTGAATCCGCTATCAATACCGCCCTGATAAAAGTAAACAGAATCACCGGACTTCATGCCGTAAAATGCACTCACAGGTTTTCCGCCAACTTCGGCATAAGCCAGCAGTAAAGTACCCTGCTTCAGCAGTTGCCAGGCCAGAGACTGATGAAAGCGGTTGAAATACACATCATCAAAAATGGTGTTTTGCTGCTCCCCTTCCCAGCGCAACCGGTGTAAATCTGTGAGCACAGAATAGAACGCATCCAGCGACGCAGGATCGCTGCATATATGCAGCTGACCACCTAAACGAATAAACAGGTTATAGTAGCGCTTCGCCTTCTTTTTGAGCTTTGTTCCGGCCAAACCGTCATCTTCAAGGGTCATGAAGTAACGTTTCTGTGCCACTGTATGATCAACCAGGGACGGCGGATAGGCTTCGTCGGCTAACCGCAACAACAATGCATCATGTTTTACGTTATTAAGCACCAGCCCTTTGCCGGTCGATTTTATGGCTTCGATAAGAATAGCCGTGACAGTATCAACATACTCTCTGCATACCAGCACATCGTGATATTCACTGAATACTTCGCTTTCTTGAGGCTCACCGGTGCCGGTAAAACGTAAACGGAAGGGCTCGCCTTTACGTTCATACAAAGGCAGAACAGCGATCATTTGACCATTGCTTTGGAAAACACAGAAGAACTGTAACCGTGATATCAGGTGCCGGTAAGTGTCGAGCCAGGTGAGATTCCACGCAGGACTGAGGAAAATATGTGCATTCTCTGCCCGCTGATACAAATCCTGCCAGAGTGGCTTTACATTGAAAGCCTCCTCCGGTGTATCAATAACGCGCAGTTGCATAGCTGTCAGTATTTTTGATATTCAAATGCGTCTGCAATCAACTGCCACTTCCGGGTCAGAGTATTGCAATTACTGTCACAGACAGTATGGGCCCATAACAGGCCGGAGCGGCGCTCCCCCCTGAGTGCATTTTCAATACGTAATTTCTTCATTTCACTTTCGGAAGCCACTTCGCCGCCGGGTGCAATAAAACTGTGGGCAAACAAATGCAGATGCCGACCGTCACTAACCAGTTGAATAGTCCAGCTGCCATCGGTTATCCGGTTTATTTCCTGCCATTCTACAGGTGCTGACTTCACCTGATATTGTGTAGGCTTACCATCAAGATCAGACCCGTCGAACAAGATACTCAGCGTATCAAATGCGTATCCCTGAGAACGTTGTTCTTTAACACACACAGCCCCTTCATACGGCAGAACCGGAGCAACCTCAGCATCAATAGCAGACAAACCTTTGCAAGTCTGGCCAGGCGGTGCGGGATCAGCATGTAAAGTCAGCTGTAAAGCCGCGGAGCTCAAAATCAGGAAACATACAGAGGTAACAACTACGGGTTTACGTAAAGCAAAACGCCCCGTACCCGGCTCAGGAGAATGCTCTTCTGCGGCGGGCTCTTTTTTCACCAGTTTTTCACCATACCAGAAGAGAAGAATGATAAACGGCGCGTAGATATACCAGCCAAAGTTATTATGGTCCCGCATCAGTTCACTTTGCATATCAGAAAAATGACCAATAAGTATCAGCGCAACAATTCGGATCCAGTTGGTTATCAGTGCACCGACAATGGCCAGCGTCATGAACTTAGCAATTGAAACTTTATTTCTCAGATTGAGAAACACGAATAAAGAACCGATAGCCAGAGACACAATGAAATAACGCAAACCACTACAGCCACCGGCGATAACAAACGTCCCTTCGGGGATCATTACCGAAGTATTTTCCACATAAGTAGGAATACCGGTGAACCCCATGATTTTCATAACAGCAAACACGGAAAGATGTTGGAGCACGAACTGCAGTGCGCCCCACAGCGGGTACATAAACAACAGGAACGCTACGGTATAAGCCAGCCCTGCAGTGAACGGAACCAGTAACCAGAAACTGTTTGCCAGTATGGCCAGCGACAATACCCACACTGCAAGGCTCAATTGCGCTGCGATGGAGAAGTAGTAAGCAATAAATAAGACAACAAAAGAAACGACAGCAGGCCAGAAAACGGCCTGGCGGGGTGTAAGCTCACCTTTGTTGGCGAGCACATACAATAAATAAAGAAAAATAAACGGGATCAGGTACGCATGAGAATAAGTACCATCGTCAAAACCATGCCGCCACAAAGTGATCATGACCGGATAATTGACCACTGCCCACAATACTGTCAGCGCACTTAACGCAAAGAAAACAAATCTTGCCGGGTGTGACTGCAAGAAACCTGACATTCCCGCCTTTTCTTTCATGTTCTACATCCTGATATGAATACAACATCCCTGTTTCTTCACAAAACCGGCGTGTTATCTGCCTTTGCCGAACAACACAATTTCTACAGTTCTGATTAGGATAAGGATATCCAGCAGCAAACTTTGGTGTTTCACATAGTAAAGGTCGAATTTCAGTTTTTCCATAGAATCTTCGACGCTTGCACCATATGGATAGTTTAACTGCGCCCAGCCTGCCAGGCCCGGCTTAACGTTATGACGCTGATTATAATACGGTACTTCACGAACAAGTTTTTCAACGAATTCAGGACGTTCAGGGCGCGGACCGATAAAAGCCATCTCACCTTTAAACACATTGAACAGTTGCGGCAGCTCGTCAACCCGGTACTTACGGATGAAGTGACCAATCCGGGTCACCCGGTCGTCATTTTTACTGGCCCACTTCGCGCCATCTTTCTCGGCGTCAGGCCGCATACTTCTGAACTTAATAATTTTGAACAACTTACCATTCAGCCCCACACGTTCCTGTTTGTAGAACACCGAAGCGCCGGTCCGGCGGCCATCATCCAGCCAGATGATGGTGGCGGTAATTAACATGAATGGCCAGGTAAAGAAGAATACAAAGGAGGCAAGAAACGCGTTAAGCAGGTAATCCATAGCATCACGAAGGTAGTTCTGACTATGAAAGCCATTGGAGTAAATGACCCAGCTCGGATACATCAGGTTGACCACAATCTGGCCGGTCTCGCGCTCCATGAAGTCGAGCAGGTCTGTGACTTCTATACCACGCAAACGGCATTCGAAAAGCACATCAATGGGCAATGTACCCCGTCGCTGATCGCAGGCGATGACAATTTCTTCTATTTCATTCTCGGCGATGAACTGCTGGAAGTTTTCGTCTACCTTCACATGAATAATTTTTTCTTTCTTAATACCGTCTTCACGGTTATCACCGGGTATGGGAATGAATCCCATGAGATCAAATCCGATACGGTCAACATCACGACGCATACGCTTTTCAATAATAGAAGCCCGTTCACCGGCTCCTAATACCACAATGCGCACTTTTCCTAATCCGAGTAAGCCAAGGCGATTCGTAAAATAGCGGAAAATCACCAGCGTAATAATGATGCTGGCAACGGCGGCCGGAAGAAAATAGGAGTGCATGGTGAGTTCGTCGAACAGCGCTCTGCTGACCACCTCTACCAGGAAATAACTTAAGCCGACACTGACAAATATGCGCCGGATAATACCGCGGAAAGTCTCTCTGAGCTTAGCTTCGTAAAGGCCCACAGACAGTGAGCAAACAAGTATGCAAACGGTCAGCATTCCCACATTCACAACCAGCTTTTCAATACTGACTGTTTCACTGACACCGATCTGAACCAAAATGAACTGCGTAATGTATGCCATATACGCCACGAGCAGAGCTTCGGTCACTACAAGTATATTTGATCGTTTACTCTGATTGTGCTTATTTATCGCCACCCTTGGCCCCCTGATACTGCAACATCTTTGTTCATGATAAAGGTTATTATTGTAATAGACTACATAAGATGTTGGCATTATAGTGGTATTTGCCGTAGGGTAAATTACATTAAGGCAAAAAAATTAATCATATCGAGTGTAGGATGAACTCTCATGTACTGGTCTAAACACGTTTTAAGTTTGACGGTTGTCGGCGCAATGACAGCCCTTTCTGGATGCACAAGTCACTCATCGTTGCCGGAGGCAACGGCCCACCCATCAATGACAACCAATGTGAACGATTATCAGTATCTCATTGGCCCGGGCGATTCGCTCACCATTTTTGTTTGGCGTAACCCTGAAATTTCTGGTCAGTTTATCGTTCGTCCGGACGGTAAAGTGACAACTTCACTGGTTGAAGATGTTGATGTAGCCGGTAAAACGCCTTCTATGCTTGCCCGCGAGCTTGAAGAGCAACTCTCTACCTTTATAAACAACCCCCGTGTAACTGTCAGCGTTAATAACTTTGCCGGTCCGTTAAGCGAACAGGTTCGCGTTATCGGTGAAGCAACTAACCCGCGCGCAATCAGCTACACAGAAAACATGACACTACTGGATCTGATGATCGCAGTGGGTGGACTGACAGAATTTGCTGACGGCAATGATGCCAAGCTGGTTCGTGTTGTAGATGGCCGTCAGACTACGTATGACGTGAACATCGACGCGCTAATCCGTAATGGCGACATCACCAAGAATGTCGACATTCTGCCAGGCGATATCGTAATCATTCCAGAAGCCTGGTTCTAGTTGTAAAAAGTAGTTGGGACATTAAATGCAGGATTTACAGCGCACCCTTGGTCAGCTGAGTGACTATTTAAAGGGAATTTGGGTTAAAAAGCGTCTCATCATGGTGTGTACCTGGATACTCTGTCCAATAGGTTTCGCGTATGTAGCACTATTGCCGGATGTTTACCGCTCCCAGGCGGTTGTGTTCGTTGATACCCGTTCAGTACTTCAGCCTTTGCTTAAAGGTCTGGCGATCCAATCCAACCCGGATCAGGAAATCCAGATGATGGCAAAGACACTACTGAGCCGCTCAAACGTTGAAACCATTGCCCGTGAAAGTGATTTAGATCTGACAACGACCACTGACCAGGATTTTGATAACCTGGTTAATGGTCTGACTCAACAAATCCAGTTACGTTCAACCGGCAGAGACAATATTTTCACCATTTCTTATGAAAATAAGAATCCGGCCATGGCGCAAACCGTGGTGCAGGAAACACTGAACCTGTTCGTAGAAGGCGCGTTAGGTAACAACCGTCGTGATACCGATACAGCTAACCGTTTCCTTGACGAACAGATTGCAGAGTACGAATCCAGATTGTCAGAAGCCGAACAGCGACTGGCCGGATTTAAACGACAGTACAATAATATTCTTCCTTTACAGGGCACTTTCTACTCAACACTGCAGACACTGAGTAATGAGCTGGAAGCCACCCGCCTTCAGATTAAACAGACGACACAACAGGTTGAATCCTTACAAAATCAGTTATCAAAGGCCAAAAGTGCCGGTGACAGCTTTGGTGTAACGAATCAAACTGATTCCGTGTTGCGTACCCGTTACGACGAACGGATCAAAGCGCTGGAAGAACGTCTGGATGATTTACAGCTACGCTTTACTGATCAACACCCCGACGTGATTGAATCAAAAGCGCTGCTGGCTAATCTGGAAGAAGCCCGTCAAAAAGAAATCGATGAGTTTCTTAACGCCGGTGACGGCGAAGGTGATGACGTTCCGATGAGCGACCTGAATCAGGAAATTAAACTTGAGATCAGTCGTCATCAAAGTTCTATCGCAGCATTAAATGTGAAAGAACAGGATTTACAACGCCGTATTGCTTCTCTTGAGTCTAAAATCGACCTGGTTCCGCAAATCGAAGCAGAATCAGCGGCACTTAACCGTGATTACGATATTACCAAGGGTAAATATGAAGAACTGCTGGCCCGCCGTGAATCTGCGGACCTGTCCAGACGTGCGGATGTATCTGCCGAGGAATTACAGTTCAGAATTATTGAGCCGCCGTTGAAACCTAACGAGCCTTCCGGCCCGTACCGCATCATCTATTACACGCTGGTTTTATTAGTAAGCTTTGGATTGGGTGTTGCTCTGGCATTCCTGCTCAGTCAGCTGTCACCATTGCTTATCCGTGCATCTCAGCTACAGCAGATTACTGATTACCCGGTATGGGGTACAGTCACGCATCTGAATATTGATAAGATTCGCAAGACTAACCGTATGCGAATGGCAATATTCCTGCTGTCGTCGGTTGTGCTGGTATTAATTTACGGTGTACTGGTTGGCGCAGAATTGCTTAACATCGATCTACTGCAGGGTGTTTTATAATGAGCAGTACTATTGAAAAGGCGCTTCAACGTCAGCGTGAAGCCCAGAAAAAACAAGCAGAACTCGCTGCTCAGCAGGCAACTGCTGAGCCTCAGACCACTGCACAACGTCCCGGCCAACAAGTTGCTGCCCGTTCGTCTGTCGCAAGTCAGCACGACGGCGCACCCACACAGCTGGAGCCGTTCACACTGGATATCGAAAGGCTTGAACAAAATGGCCACATTTCGATTAATGGTGTTCGTAAACAAATAAACGAAGAGTACCGGGAAATAAAACGTAAGCTGATTAACAATGCTTTCGGCCCGATCTCTTCAACGCTGAATAACAGCAATATCATCATGGTGACCAGTGGTCGTCCGTCAGAAGGTAAAACTTTTACCGCCTGTAACCTTGCGATGAGTATCGCTGCAGAACAGGATAAAACCGTTCTGCTGGTAGATGCCGATGTGCTCAAGCCTAACGTATTAAACACGTTGGGACTCAAACGCCGCAAAGGACTGATGGAATATCTGACCGGTGAAGTAGAAGATATCTCAGATGTACTCTACCCTACCAACCTGGATAAACTTAAAATCATCCCGGCGGGTAAATCTCACCATCTGACTACCGAATTACTGGCCAGCCAGAAAATGGCTGAAACTGTGAATGAATTTGCTAACCGCTATCCTGACCGTATCGTTATTTTTGATACACCTCCCTTAATTGGTATCACTGAAACAGCGGTACTGGCTAATTTTGCCGGACAAGCTGTTGTGGTAGTCGAGGAAGGTAAATCAAAGCTTAATGACGTACGTCATGCGGTAGAACGATTAAACCCGGACATGGCAATCGGCTTTGTGGTTAACAAGTCGGTCCATAACGATCCGGAAGGAACCGGTTACTATGGATACTACTACGCAGAAAGGCAAGATTCTTAGTATGCGCAATGCACAGCGTTCAAACAAAAAATGGTTACCGGCTTTAACGCCGGTAGCTTTGTTGCTTATGACGCAATTTTCGCACGCTCAGGGGCTTAATGCGTCTGCTTCTGTAGAAGGTTCTACCATTCTTCAAAATCGTCACTCTGATGTTCGTAATGAAGAATTAGTGACTTTCTCTGTGAAGCCTGAAGGTATTTTAAGATACGATTCCCGTACTTTCTCCGGTACGGTTATTGGCAGTGTCACTCACCTTGAGCGTGACTCTGAAGATGTTGCCCGTAAAGATACCTTCTCAGAATTTTCTTATAACGCAAACTGGCAGGCGATAGACCACATTCTGAGCTTCCGCGCGTCAGGAAACCAGAGCTACATTGATGGCTCCGGTGGTGATTTCCTGATTTCTGATTATTTCTTAAATGCGGAAACGCTGGCGAAAGTAGAAACACAGAATTATGGCGCCTACCTGACCATTCCTGAAGGTGACTGGATTGCCGGCGGTGGTTCGCTGGTCTATGCAAAAACCAATGCTGAAGAATCCGAGTTTCGTCCTAACATCGGGCTGAATAATGACTCTGCAGCAGGTTCCCTTTACCTGATGAATGGTGACAATGCTCAAAATTACTTCTGGAATCTGAACAGCACATACACCAAGCTGGAACGTTCAGAAGAGTCGGGCAACGGTGACTATATCGGTAAATACGCCACCGGTGCACTGGATAGCATGCTCTATAACGATTGGGGTATCCGGGTCACCGCCAGCTACGATGCCAATGAGCTTGTAGCCCGTACCGATGAATTCTCCAATGAACGGGAATTTAAAAGCTACGGTGTGGGTATTACCTACCGTGAAGCTGCGGGCCGTTATATCTCTGTGACTGCGAACAAAGTAGACTCAGACGTAGAACGGGATGACGGCGATGTCTTTGTGGGCGTTGACGCCGCATGGGCACTGACACCGCGTACCAGTGTTCAGGCTTCAATCGGACGCCGGTTCTATGGCCGTTCAGCCAGTGCCGGTATTACCTACAATACCCGTAAAATTCGTGGTGCTGTTAATTATTCTGAGCAAGTCACATCATTCAGTCAGTTGATTGCCACGCCGCAGTCTCTGGGCGTGTTTGTTTGCCCTACCGGAGATTTCACGGCAGATGCCTGTTTTCAACCCTCTTCACTGGATTACACGCTGGGAGACGATGAGCAATTCCTGCAGTTTATTACGACGGGGCTTGAGTTATCTAATGCGATTTTCCTGAGAAAAGCTGCAAACGGTGAATTTGGTATCCAGGGGCGTCGCGGTACCATCGTACTTAATCTGCAATACGCAGATGACGAATATCTAGACTTTGATCAACAACGTAAAACCTACTCTGCTAACCTTAGCAGCAGCTATCAGTTGAGCCGTCACTCGAGCTTACTGGGTAACCTGCGCTACGGTGTCACTGAACAAATGAATAACGGTACCGACCGTGACAGCGAACAGTGGTTCGCGTCTGTTGGCCTGCGCCGTACATTCAGCCGTTACTTCAGTGGTGATGTGGAAACTGGTTACGTTACACGTTCAGGCTCTCTGGCTACCAGCGCTTATGGTGCTGACTACAACGAACGCCGCATCAGTGTGACTATCCGCTACGACTTTGAATAAAGTCCGTGCCGGTTAAATTCAATTAAAAACGCCGCTTCACAGCGGCGTTTTTTTGTTTGTCTTTCACGTTTGTGTGAAGAAGAAAACGGGCTCCTCAGGATCCTCAGGATCCTCAGTCTTCATCTTCCTCTTTCAGCCGGGCATACGTCTGGTATTTTTTCTTCAGCATTTTATCGATGTACTGAGTCAATTTTACCTTGTGCGCAATAGCGTCATCCAGCGCATCCACCAGCTCAGCCAGCATGGCCTTATAATATTCAGCATCCTGCACTTCTTTGCCTTTTGGCGTCACCAGCTTCTGATGAGGACCTTTCTTTTTCAGACTGGCAACCACTTCAGATAAATCCATATCTTCGTCGATATCATCTGACTCATCGTCCATCACCGGCGCATCCGGCACAAACATTTCATCTTTTACTTCGTCGATGACGGTATTTACCGCTTCTTCGTCCAGCGTTTCCAGTTCCTCAAGGAATCCGAACAACAGTATACGATCCATCAGGGTGTTAATTTTGCGGGGTACACCGCGGGTAAACTGATGGATACGGGAAAAGGCTTCGTCTGAGAATAAAGACTCACCATTCCAGCCCGCATGGTGCATGCGGTACTCAATGTAACGTTTTGTCTCTTCTTCCATCAACGGGGCCAGGTGGCAGGAGGCCACGATACGTTGACGGAACTGCTCCATATTCGGAGCGCGCAGAATTGGCTGAAGCTCTTCCTGACCAAGCAGGAAGCTTTGCAGTAACGGTTTTCCGAACTGCTGGAAATTGGACAGCATACGCAGCTCTTCGATGGTTTCCAGCGGCAGGTTTTGCGCTTCATCCACCAGTAACAGCGCACGACGACCCTGCTTGCTTAAATCAAACAGGAACGTTTCCAGCTCTTTAAGAATATCGGCTTTGGTGAGGCCGGCCACATTGATGCCGAACTTAGATGCAACCATCTTCACCAGTTCATCCGGTGTCAGTTTTGGTGTCACAATTTGTGCAGCAACAATATCGTCTTCAATTTCAGCCAGCAGACTGTTTGCGATAGTGGTTTTACCCGTACCGATGTCTCCGGTGATAACGATAAATCCTTCCGCCTGAGACAAACCGTATTGCAGGTATGACATCGCCCGCTTGTGCCATTTACTGGCGAAGAAAAAAGCCGGATCCGGCGTTAGCTGGAACGGCTTGGAATCAAGTCCATAAAAACTTTCGTACATGTATTATACCGCTGATACTGAAAACCACTTCTTGTGTGCATCAAGGGTATCGTAAAGCTGGGTTAACCGCCATGCCTTAACCGGACAAATTGGCGAATAAAAGAGCTTATTGTTGCCCGCTGACGATCTGGCTGATGATTCCGGTGGTAGATACACCTTCTTCAAAGTGCAATACCCGCACTTCGCCGCCGTTTTCCATGACTTCTTTGCCGCCGGCAATCTCTTCCACTTTGTAGTCACCGCCTTTAACCAGGATATCCGGCAGCAGGCCGGCTATCAGGCGCTGCGGCGTATCTTCACTGAACGGCACGACCCAGTCTACCGCGGCGAGCCCTGCAAGCACGGCCATACGCCGGCTCACGTTGTTAACAGGTCGTCCTGGCCCTTTAAGACGGCTGACCGAAGCATCATCGTTTACTGCCACAATCAGACGATCACCTAATTTTGCAGCGGCTTGCAGATAGCTCACATGACCCGCATGCAGGATATCGAAACAACCATTCGTCATGACAATTCTCTCACCACGGTGACGGGATTGCTTCATCGCCAGTTGTAATTGTTCTTCAGTCATCACACCACCATCAAGATGGCTGGCCTGCTCTCCCAGCGCCACCGCAAGTTCTGTAGTCGATACTGTGGATGTACCTGATTTACCAACCACAATACTGGCAGCCAGATTCGCCAGCACACAGGCATCAGCCATACTGCTGCCTGCCGCCATTGATACGGCAAGTACAGATACAACGGTGTCACCGGCACCGGTAACGTCATACACTTCTTTGGCCTTTGCCGGCAAATGAAACGGACTGTCGCCCTGTTTAAACAAGGTCATGCCCTGCTCTGAACGGGTCAGCAACACAGACTCCAGCGACAAGCTGTCTCTTAAGGATTCAACCTGAGCAGCTAAAACTTCTTCACTATCTGCTTTGCCTTTCACCGCTTCAAGTTCTGCACGGTTAGGTGTAATTAACGTGGCGCCTGCATAGCGGCTGAAATCATTCCCTTTAGGATCGATTATGACCTGCTTGCCGGCTTCTTTTGCAGCCTGAATAAATGCCTGAGCATCAGTCAGACAGCCTTTTGCATAGTCTGATAATACGACCAGGTCGTGCTCAGAAAGCGCCTCATAAAAAGCCTGAGTCAGCGCTGCTTTGTCAGCTTCAGCAAAGCTCTTTTCGAAATCCAGTCTTAACAACTGCTGATTCCGGCTCATCACCCGTAATTTCGTAATGGTATCGTAACCTTCACAGCGCACCAGCTTATGGGAAATACCATGCAATGACAGACGCTGTTCAAGTATACCGGCATTATCATCATTGCCGCACAAGCCCAGCAGCGTCACCTTTGCCCCCAGTGTTGCAGCATTAATTGCCACGTTAGCTGCCCCGCCCGGCCGGTCTTCTGTGCTGTTTACGTTAACCACTGGCACCGGCGCTTCCGGCGAAATACGAGCGGTTCCGCCAGTCCAGTAGCGGTCAAGCATGATATCGCCGGCAATCAAAATACGGGTTGTGCTAAAGTCTGGTAGAATCATGTTTTTTCTGACTATCTTCAAAGTTGCAGCAGAGTATACCAGCCATCAAAGTAAAAGAGCAGACGCAGGCACCGTCATGGTATGTGTATATGGTGGAAAACCGCCTGGGACAATTCTATACCGGCGTTACAACAGACCCGGCCAGACGGATCCGTCAACACAGAGGAGAAATACAAGGCGGCGCAAAGGCGCTTAAAGGCAAAGCGCCACTGGTGTTCCGGATGGTGGTATCTGCCACAGACAAATCTGCGGCGATGAAAGCGGAATACTGGCTTAAGCAGCTCAGTAAAAGACAGAAAACCGCCCTGCTTGACGGTAAAAAAGCACTACCGGGCGACTTCCCGGACTGCACTTCACAATTCAAAACGTGCTGAGCTTAATCCAGAAACGCCAGCACACCGTTCACAATGAGTGCAATCCCGATACTGAGCGTTAACTCAAGACAGGCCACGCCGATGTTATGCTGCTGATCCACCTCCTGGCGGTAGTTCAGGCCGAACAACAATAACTTCTTACTGATAGTTACCAGCACCAGTAATGCGAGGGACAGCACCACGCCGGTGGCCAGCCAGCCGGTGATATTACTGACATAGCCTGACGGGTGATAAGTCAGCAGGTGGCTTGCCGACGACACAATCATCGCGATACCTAACAGGTTGCCCGCATGTTCCACCGCCAGTGCCAGCTGTCCTTTTCGCAGCGCCCCCTGAAATGAGTCGTTCTGATTATCCCGTGCATACCGGATTTCATACACCCTGGTCATCATCAGCAATAAGGCCAGCACCACAGTAAAGCCGGTCACAATGGCGATAATCGCGTTCATATCGCTGCCATCCACCCATAACATCATGCTGCGCAAAATAATGGCGCTGGCTATCAGACTGGCAGCATCAACAAGGGCAACGCTGACACTACGCTCTCCGATTAAGTCCATGGTATCCAGCTTATTCAGCACAATTTTGTCATGGGCATAACGGCCGAATTTAACCAGTAATACCCCGGTTAAACCAAAAATCAGCATCCCTTTTGTTGCTTCCAGATATCCCTGCCCCACATGCCGGCCCACCACGGAGCCAACAACGATACACAGTGACAACATGCCGCCGGCCATGCTGATCCCGAAAGCGAAGTTATCCTGCACACCCAGCTCTTCTACTACAGAGCGCTTGCGGAACGCACCGGACAACCATTTCATGACCATTAACAGCAATAAAGCCAGACCAAAATCTATCAGCAGATAAACCCATAAATCGTGGGGCAGCGGGTTCAGCTTTACCAGTGCATCCATGAAATATTAACTCCGTATTCAACGTTAAACAGAACTGGAGACCCTGTGCATCTTGTGCCAGACTCGGTGCACATTCACTCTGACGAAAACATGTATTATGCCTACGAAGGAAGTAAAAAACAGGATTATCACTGAAAAGGGAACAGCTTGCTGGCAGGCTCTGAATGAACGGCATTCTCTGAGTGAGCAAATTCAGTTACATCAGGCAGAGGTCATAGCGGCAACGGGCTGCAGTGAGTTTATCTTTCGTCAGTGTATGCAAGATATGGAAAACCTTGAATTTTGCCTGTCAGACGCTCCGGTTGCGGTAACCGCTGAAGCTTTCAGTGACAGCCTGAAGCCACTGTTAAACGATCTTGATGAAGCCGGAATGATGCGGGTTTTACGCCGTTTCCGTAATCAATACATGGCCAGAATCGCCTGGCGGGATTTGCTGAACCGGCAATCCATAGAAACATCCTTACAACAGGTATCCGCGCTGGCGGACGCGTTGATCCTTTGTACATATGACGCGCTTTACAGCAGTCATTGTAGTAGTTTCGGCACACCTGAAGGGAGCGAAGGCCCGCAGCCCATGCTGATTTTAGGTATGGGAAAACTCGGTGGCAGAGAACTGAATTTTTCGTCAGATATCGATTTAATCTTCGTTTATCCGGAAAAAGGCGAAACCTCAGGCGGCCGGAGATCCATGGAGCATCAGCAATTTTTCATTAAGCTTGCTCAGAAACTCATTAATGTACTGAATAAAATCACGCCGGACGGTCAGGTTTTCCGTGTAGACATGCGCCTCAGACCATTCGGTGACAGCGGCCCGCTGGTCATGCACATGGCCGCGTTTGAAGATTACTATCAGGAGCAGGGACGGCACTGGGAACGCTTCGCCATGATTAAGGCCCGCGTACTGAATCCCCCTTCTCCCTATCGCACTGAGGTTGAAAGTATTCTTAAACCCTTTACTTACCGCCGGTATCTGGATTTCACGACAATAGAGTCACTGCGGGAAATGAAGGGGTTGATTGCCAGCGAACAGCGCCGCAGACAACTTACCGGCAACATAAAACTGGGAGCCGGCGGTATCAGGGAAATTGAATTCTTTGCCCAGAGCTTCCAGCTGATTCACGGAGGCCGCGAGCCGGACCTGCAGGTTAAAGGGTTACACGACACACTCTCCGCTATCGCCGCATTAGGACTGGCCGGAAAAGATGATATAGAAACTCTCTACAGTCATTATCTTTTCCTGCGGAAAACCGAACATACCCTGCAACAAATTAATGATGAGCAAACTCAGCTCCTTCCGGCTGATGAATTCCGCCGGACAGTACTCGCAGAAGTGACCGGTTTCCCCTCATACGATGAATTTCATCAGGAACTGGAAAAGGTGTGTCATGGCGTCCATACCCGTTTCCGCGAGCTTATCGACAGCAGTGAAGACAATCATGACGCAGATGACTCTGTGTTTCTGCGCTGCAGGGACGCATGGGATCTTGAACTGACAGAAGACGAATTTTGTGCCCTGACCACACCACGGTTTGACGGAGAAGACGGCCGCACTATTTTTTCAATCCTCAGCAATTTTAAAGAAAAACTGACTCATACCCGGCTGGGACAGCGTGGCAGGGATACGCTGAACAAACTGATGCCGGAAGTTTTGTATGTTCTGTCGGAAGAAGCGCCGGAAAAAATGATAACCGTGCTGCAGCGGGTGCTGAATGTGATCAGTGCGATTACCGGGCGTACCACTTACCTGGATTTGTTGCTGGAGAACCCCGATGTACTGCGCAAGTTAATGAAACTGTGTGACCGCAGTAACTGGATTGCTGAACAAATTCAACGATTCCCTCTTCTGCTGGACGAACTGCTGACGCCACTTTATCTGCAACAGCAAAAAACCGGATACCGGCAAAGCCTGGATGCTTACCGTGACGAATTGCGCCAGAGCCTGCTGCGTGTTGAACCTGAAGACGTAGAGCTGCTGATGGATACATGGCGTCAGTTTAAGCTTTGTCAGCAGTTGCGCATTGCCGCCAGTGATATCAGCGGATCTCTGCCGGTGGCCAGTGTCAGTGACAAGTTAACGGCTCTGGCAGAAGTCGTACTGGAGAGTGTTCTTAACAGCGCCTGGCAGCACACCACAGAGCGTTACGGCCCGCCGTCTCACCTGCAGGAAGGAGAAACCGGTTTTGCTATTGTGGGCTACGGCAAGCTTGGCGGGTTTGAACTGGGCTACGGCTCCGATCTTGATTTAGTGTTTTTACATAACGCCCCGCAGGACAGCCGCACTACCGGCAAGAGAACGCTGGATGCCACTCAGTTCTATATCAAGCTGGCTCAGCGCATCATGCACCTGCTGAACACTAAAACCCTTTCCGGACAACTATACGAAACCGATTTGCGACTACGTCCGTCAGGCAATGCCGGCCTGTTAAGCTGCCATCTTAACGGATTCAGGAAATATCAGCAGGAGAACGCCTGGACCTGGGAACATCAGGCACTGGTAAGAGCCAGAGCCATTACCGGCGATGCGGCGGTGATTGAGTCTTTCGAAGATATCCGCAGAACAATTCTCGCCAAATCCAGAGACACAGGCGCTCTGGTAAAAGACGTCACTGAGATGCGGGTAAAAATGCGGGAGCACCTGCTTAAAGATAATGCGGAAGGACTCGACCTTAAACAATGCAGCGGCGGGATCACAGATATTGAGTTTATGGCCCAGTTCTGGGTACTGGGCTATGCCTCACAGCACCCGGGCCTGATGGATTTTCCTGATAATCTTCGCATCATTGAACAAACCGGCAAAGCGGGATTAATCCCTGAGGATACCGCCAGTCAGCTACAGGAAGCCTACCTGGATTTGCGTGACAGATATCACCAGTTAACGCTGGCTGACCACAGGTATGCAGGAAAAGAGGATTTAAGTGATATCAGAGCCGCTGTACAGAAAATCTGGCAGGAAGTCTTTGCCTGAAGCTTTCTGCCGGCGACCTTTGCAGGCCCGGGGCATCTCCGGCTCTGAACTGACATATTAGTTTACAACGTTGCAGTTTTTCTTCAGAAAGGGCGTCACTTCATCGGTTACCACCAGAGAGCGTTGTTGCGGGCACACATACGTGCCTACTCCGCTTTCAAAGTTTGAATCAATGGCACTGGCAATGTCCGATAATGAACCGACGATGGTGTTATCAATCTGAAAGTGATACTTGATGACAAAGTCCTGGTCCAGATCCCAGATAACCTGCATCCCTTCCTGCTGGGCATACCGTGTAATGGCTTCACGCAAAGTATTGCCGGGCTTAAAGCTCCGGTTCTTGTGTTCACCGACCCAGCGGTTATTAGCCGGTTTCAGTTCGCTGGACATACCGGACAACTGACTGTCCAGGCTGCCGCCCTCGTTGTTCAGTTCCACCACAAAGTCGCTTTCCTGATCTTCAATAGGATCGCTGGCCGTCATCCGGTATTCACGGTAGAACTCACTGAGCCCCTGTGAAATGGACTTTTCCTCTTCAGGTTTTTGCGGAGCTGATGATTTGTTTTGCTCGTAAAGCATAACCACAATACCGGCAACCACCAGCGTGGCAAGCGCCACGCCAATGTGTTTTGCCCAGAAGGCAGCATCTGATTGTCTTTGTTTAGTGGCCATACAATACATCCGGACAGCGCATGTTATTCCCGTTTCAGTATAGACAGAAAATGGACTTCACGGCTACTTTGTGAGGAAAAAATCATACTAAACAACTAACTAGCCATCAGTCGTAAAGCGACGGAGCATCCGGATCAGGGCGGGTTTTAAATCGCTTGTGCGCCCACAAATAGCTTTCAGGCTGTTCAGCGATAATTTTTTCAATGTGCTGATTCAGCAACGTTAAAGCAGGCACATCTTCCAGTTCACGCAATGCTTCCAGAGGCGGGTAAAATTTCACTTTATAACCATCCCGCGTGTACTGTGAAGTAATGATCAGCGGCACACTGTCAGTTCTTCTGACGAACATCAGGGTTGCCGTGGTGGTTGCCGTATCTTTCACTCCGCCAAAGGGTACAAAAATACTTTGCGCCCGGCCGTAATCCTGATCAGGAAGGTACAAACACAGCTCTTTTTCAGCCATTGCTGCGAGCAGGGCTTTAGCATTACGTTTGTGGATCATATATTTATTTGAGCGTGCACGGCCATGATACTGAAGATAATCCATCAGCGGGTTATCATGCTTACGGTAAAACGCAATGGCAGGATGGGTATATCCCAATCCACGACAGGCAAACTCCAGGTTCATGTTGTGAAGCGCCATACCAAATACGCCCCTGCCCTGAGCCAGCGCCGCTTCGACATGCTCGTAACCTTCAACGGTAAAGTGTTTCTTAATCCGCCACGCCGGCCACCACCAGCCCATGCCGGTTTCGAACAGCGCCATGCCAGTACAACGGATATTTTCTTCCAGCAACCTTGATTGCTCACCGGCTGACAATTCTGGATACATAAGCGCCAGGTTCCGTCTGGCTACATTTACCCGCTTTGGTAACAGCCGGGCGATTAGTTTTCCTGTTCCCGCACCAAGCAAGCGGATCACAGGAAACGGAAGCCACAACAAGAGATAAAGCAAGCCGGCACCCAGCCAGACGCCCCAATATTTAGGGCCGAGATAGGAAAATTTGAAAACAGGGGGTTTTATAGCAGCAGACAAAAACAAACCATCCGGATAATTATTTGCTGCTTATTGTACTCATTTGTCGCCTGCCAGCATACCGGCAGGCGAAAGAAAGCAGGAAAACTCCGATGAGTCTGCTTAAACGGCCAGAGCAGGCTAATACTGCTTATCGATTTCTTTCAGTTTTTTCTCAAACTGCTCGTAAGCATCCTGAGACGGATAATCAAAACGGTACTGATTGTGAAAGCCGAACTGCAACTTCACCTTAGCATCTTCAATGAACAAGGTATAACCATCATGGTCAGTGAACGCCACAATGCCGTTAAGCAAATATTTATCGTCTTTCTTCTCGCCGCTCTGGCGAATTTTATCGAACACCTGAAGCAGAAATTTACTTTCCAGTTCATTTTTCATCGGGGAGATACTCCATCAGCAACTGTCATACTATTCATACGGTAACAGCCGCCGATGGATTACTTTTACGTACAGCGAAAGGACTAATTAAAGTTGTAGCGAAAACCGAGGTTCAGCACGGTGGCAGCGAAATCGTCCTGTCCACGAACGTATAATGCTTCCATTCGCAGCATGCTGTTCAGACCGACGTGATAGTCAAAACCCAGTCCGGCCATGCCAGCAATAATGCCATCGTCGTAAGCACAAAAGCCTTCAGGGATTGAATCAATATCGCTGACCTGGCAACTGCCTGTTTCAATGCTTTGCAAACCCTGAACGTCAACATTCATGACGCCCAGTTTGTAGTATAACTCGCCGGTACGCCCGCCAGCTTTACCCAGCACAGCCAGATAAAGGCCCTGGGCTTTCAGCGCATCGGTATCGCCTTCTTCATCCAGTAAATTCTGGTAGCCGGCTTCTACATACCATTTACTGCTGAACTGGTGACCCAGCGCAAGACTGTACGCCACGCCTTTATTTTCAGTGTCGCCAAATTCTGCATCGGTATAACCCACCGTCGCCAGACCGTACATTCTTTCGGTGGCCTGCGCGTTGAAACTAAGTCCTGCAAGACTTAACACCGGTAACAGCAAGGCGGTGACTATTCCTTTTTTCATACTCTGCAATTCCTTTCCTTAGAAATAATATTCCAGCGCTACCTGTACGTGGTCGTCACGGCGCATGTAGTAAAACGTGTCGTCGGTTT
>NZ_CFHOXV010000003.1:102129-150505 GCF_984505615.1 Alteromonas sp.
AGAAGTAAGCGTCCATCTTCCAGCGCCAGTTGTCAGTCATTCGGCTTGAAGCTTCAACAAAAGCACTGTAAGTATCGCTTTCGTCCAGATCCTGAATGAAGCCGGATAAGATTTCTGTACCGTCGATATCATTCCACACCCAGCGTAGTCCCAGCATCAGGTCGTTCTGACCGGTGGCGAAGAAATTATCTTCACGCTCGTCGTACTGATATTCCATCAGCACACCAAGATCATAGGAGGTACCGAAAACGCCCACCGAAGTGCGCTCAAAGCCTGCCACGGCTGCGGCAAAATCTTCACTTTGCCCTGCGCGGTAAATACCTTCAAACTTAAGTAACCAGGCGCCCTGCACTTTCAGTAAATCCACGCCATATTGTTCAATTTGCGCATAGTAAGGCTGAATAAACGGTGTGCTGTTTTCATCGGTTGCCTGCAGCAACTCAGGTTCACGGGTTGTACCGTCGAAATAAGACAGACCAATTTCCCAATCCCCCAGAGAACGTTGCCATCTCAGTGCAAAATCCACATGGTTCTGTTCATCATCTGATTCATACAATGCCGAATTTTCACGAATTTCAACAGGCGGACGTAAGCGGCCGTCTTCACCCGGGAAGGTACGTTCACGAAAATATGGCAGCACAAAACCGGACAATGTTCCCCAGTCACCGAACACGTTAAGGTTGATCATCGGCTGACCAAGCTTATCTTCGCCGTCGATGTTTTCTACCATGTCGGTCTGATTGATAATGTCGACCAGGTGAATGGATTCCGTTTGTCCCCAGAATACCTTGCTTACGCCGACACGGGTTTCCCAGTTATCAGCTGCGTGCATCCACATTAATTCACGTAAATCAAAGTGTGTGCGCTGCTCATCTTCCTGGTCCAGACGGGCAAAAGGCTTGAACAGTATACTGTCGATGCCGTCGTTCCATTCCGTGTACATTTCAGGTTCTAAAAACACGGAAGCCTGAGAGCGGGGTTGCCCGGGATACGCTGCATCCTGAAGAAAGTAGCGGGTTTCCACACCGGCTGAGCCACTAATGTCAATATCTGACATGTCAGCCATTGCACCGGCAGAAAATCCCAGTGCGGCGGCAACAAGTGACAAACGTCTGACGGGGTTAGCGCGCCCGGCGTAAACTGTTACTGTCAAAGTCCGATTCCTCTAATTCTGTGCCAAATTCCAGTTTGTGTGTAACCAGTTCGGTAGATTTTTGTGTTTGCAGATTGTACATAAAACTACGCAGAGGTCGCCAGAACTCCCCCTCAAATAGTTTGTAATCTTCAAATTCGAGTACTTTAAGCGCTTCACCCTTGCGGTCGAAAAACTCAACCTTACGGGGCCGGTAATGTTCTTTATCAATCCATAAAATTTGTTTCGAATAGCCCGAATATTCGTCCATAGGGGTCTGTTCGAGTACGTAGACATCGTCCCCCTGATACTTGTCTTCACGGAGTAAGTCGTAAGAGAACTTAGGGATTTCAAAGGACGTCATGTCTTCAAAGGCATATTCGCTGCCCAGAAACGGACCGGATTTGTTGCTGGTAGAAATCCGGCGAACACGCTTTACAGCCGGCAGAAAAATCCACTGTTCGTCCGGTGCATCAACATGACTGAAGCTTAAAAATGCGGTGCCGCTTAAATCCCGCGGTGAATCAAATATTGTCAGCGCTTTATCACCATCAGTAGGCACTTCCAGCGTTTTCACCCGCATTTCCCGCTGGGCTTCCTGCCCCTGAGCATTGCGCAGGGTCATGGTAATACTGGCAACTGTATTTTCCCAGCCACGGTTAACATCTTTTCTCGCTGTCGCAATACGAAGGCCTTCTTTCTCAGAAGCTTCATCTGCAATAACCGGAGTCGTCAGCACCACACTCAGTGCCAGTGACGCTAAAGAGAGCTTGCGTAATTGTCTCATGTAGCTTCCCTCGTTGTTTTGTTTTTATCTTTATCCAGCCACATCAGGAATGAGGGCAGGAAGAGTAAATCAATAAATAATGCTGCAATGAAGATAATGTTTGTCATTAACCCCATGTCTGAGTTCAGGCGGAAATCAGACAACAGCAGTACACCAAAGCCGGCAGCCAGCACCACGGTTGTGGTGATCATGGCCCGGCCTACGGTACGGAATGCATATTCCACGGAATCCCGCACGTTCATATTATCTTTTCTTGCAGCCTGGTATTTCAGCAGGAAATGCACAGAGTCGTCGACGATAATCCCCATGGTCATACTCAGTTCTACTGACAGCGCCATATTGATTTCGCCGGACATCATGCCCCATATTCCAAAGCCCACACCAGCCGGCATTAAGTTAGCCATCAGGCTGACTATTCCCAGCCGCCAGGACCGCAGTGCAAGGGTGATCAACAGTGAAATCACCACCAGCGCAGCCACTGAACCCCACACCATGCTTTCCATGTTCCTGGCACCGATGTGCGCGAACATCAAAGCAGGGCTGGCCGCTTCCAGACGCAATTCTGGTGCCAGTTTACCAAACCACCGTTTGGTCCGCGCCTCAAATTCGGTGAACTCCTCACTTCCGAGGTTTTCCAGCACGGCAATAATGCGAACACCGGACTTGTCAATATCTATCTGGTTATTCAGATCGAGACCATATGGCAAGGACATTTCGTACAGTAACAGGTACTGTGCAGCGAGGTCTTTAGATTCAGGTAAGGTGAAATATGCCGGATCATCATCATGCATATTCATGTTGAGGCGCTTGATGATGTCAGCAAAGCTCAGCACATGTTTGACTTCCGGCTGCGAGCGCAACCATTTGGCCAGTGCATCCACCTCTTTCATCACCGCCGGGTCATTGATGCCATAGGGCTCACCGGTATAAACAGCAAAATCGATATTCGACATGCCGCCCATATATTTCTTTTGGATTTCAACGGACTGACGAAACGGTGATGATAAATCGAAGTATTCCACAGCCACATCGTTCAGGCGGTTATTCAGGCAGAACAGCAGCGACACAGTGAGAATGATGACCGAATAAGGCAGAATACGGCGGTGATTGCTGATAACCCATCCACCCAGTTTTTTAACCTGAGTGTCGTCGCCATTTTGCTCTTTAACGCGGGGGGCTGGCAGTAAAGTGAGCATAGCCGGCAGCACGGTCAAAGACAAAATACAGGCCAGTACAACCCCGACGGCGGTTAAATTTCCAAGGTGAGATAAAATAGGTACTTCCGCAAAGTTCAGCATTAAAAAGCCAATTGCAGTGGTACCGCTGGTAAGTAAAACCGCCTTGAGGTTTAGCACAATACTTTCAGCCAGTGCCTGTTCCTTTGCCAGACCCTGCTGAATTTTTTGCCGGTAAGTCACAATAATGTGTAGGCAATCAGCGACAGCAAGCGTTGTGACCATGGTCGGCACATTGACCGTAGAGGGGCTCAGAAAAATTCCCCACCAGCCGGCAATCCCCATCGTCATCACAATCGTGCCGCCAACAACCACGAGCACTACTGCTGATGCTGCTTTTGAGCGTGTTAATAATGCGATCATCACCGCAATGATGATAAACATAAGCGGGATCAGGGTAGACGCATCATCCTGCGCTGTCAGCGCGAATGCGTCATTCATTGTCACAATCCCGGACAGATAAATTTTGTGCTCCGGGTAGGCGGTTTCATATTTCTCTTTTAACTCTCTGGCGAACGCCCCGATCTTCATTATCTTGGGAGTCTGGTCGCCTTCGGGTAGCTGAATTGTGACATTGATCACCGCCATCGCTTCGTTGTCGGAGATAAGCCGCCCGCGTAAATTTTGGATGGGTTCAATTACTTCCCTCACCCATCTGATATGGGCCTCATCCGTTTGCCCTTTGCGAATAAGATCCTGCACCACCAGCCCTTCCTCATCGGCAAAGGTATACTGATAATTCGACAGTGATTCCACCCGGTTAGACATGGGAATATGCCAGGCATCCTCTGTAAGGGCATGAATAAGTTCGAAGGTTTCCGGCTGGTAGACGTTTTCACTGTCCGGCAAAATGAGGAAGGTAACATTTTCGCTTTTGCTGAAAACGTTCTGCATTTCTTCATAAGCGAGCTTCTGAGGATCATCAGGCTCAAAGAAAACTTTATAGTCTCCGCGGAAATAAAGATTACCGGCTCCGAAACCGGTGATGACGCACGCAAGCAGAAACAGTGCTATGACTGTTTTCGGTTTTTCCATGCACCACCGCGCCCAAGCCGGGAGTGTTTGCATAAAATGTCATGTCCTTTTATCTGTTCTGTTTCACAGTGTATCTGCTAAAAGCACAGAGTGTAAGTATTTGCCCTTATACGCAGGATTTCCAAAAAGAAATTTAATGTTTAAAAAAACAGCAGAAAAACAAGCAGGTAAATAAATCCGCGTACTGGCTCAGGTATCTCATTTAACAGACTGCTTACATAACATTTGATCTTTGGAAAATGTCATGTAGTATTAGAAGAATACAACTGGTCAGATGAGCGGATGAGTAATATGAGTATTCGAAAAAGCCTGAAAAAAGTTCTTCCACCTATTTCTGTGACAGAGCAGGAAGCATTGGACGCCGGTGATATCTGGTTAGAAGCCTCTATCTATCAGGGCAAACCAGACATGCAAGCCCTGCGTGCCATTCCACAGGCGAAATTAAGTGCCGATGAACAGGCATTTATTGACGGCCCTGTGCAGGAGTTGCTGGGATTAATCGATGATTTCGAGCTGGCAAATGGTAAGCACATTCCGGATGAGATTTTAGCGTTCCTGAAGAAACACCGTTTCTTCTCAATGATCATTCCGAAGAAATTTGGTGGTCTGGAATTCAGTCCTTACGCCAACTCAACCATCGTGGCAACTATCGCTGCGAAAAGTGGTGCTATTGCTGTAACCGTTATGGTGCCTAACTCATTAGGTCCGGGCGAACTGCTGATGCACTACGGTACAAAAGAGCAGCAGGACTACTATCTGCCCCGCCTTGCAGTGGGTGATGACATTCCCTGTTTTGCACTGACCAGCCCTGAAGCCGGTTCAGATGCCGGTGGCATTCCTGATGCAGCTATCGTCACGAAGGGTGAATGGGAAGGTAAAGAAGTTATTGGTCTGAAAGTCAGCTGGGACAAGCGTTATATCACGCTTGCGCCAATCGCTACCGTACTGGGCCTCGCATTTAAAGTTTTCGACCCTGATCAACTGCTGGGTGAAAAACTTGAGCTGGGTATTACCTGTGCCCTGCTGCCGAAATCTCACCCCGGCGTAGAACTGGGTAACCGTCACGATCCTATGGGACAACGTTTCTACAACGGTACGACCCGTGGTAATGATGTATTTATTCCTATGGATTTCATTATCGGCGGTCAGAAAAACATCGGCCGCGGCTGGCAGATGCTGGTGAGCTGCTTAGGTGCAGGTCGTGGTATTTCATTACCGGCCATGGGCGTCGCAACAGGTCAGGCGGCACTGAAAGCGTCTGCAGAATACAGCTTTGTACGTGAACAATTCGGACTGCCAATTGGCCGTTTCGAAGGTATTCAGGGCAAACTGGCAGATATCGCCGGTAAAACATTCCTGCTGGAGTCTATGCGTGTTCTGACAACAGAAGGTTTGGGTTTAGGCCTGAAGCCGTCAGTAGTGACTGCGATTGCCAAATACCACATGACCGAGCTGGGTCGTGACGTAATGAACTCGGCAATGGATATTCTGGCGGGTAAAGCCATTCAGCGCGGACCGCAAAATACGTTATCCGGCGGCTACAGTTCATTACCGATCGCCATTACGGTGGAAGGTGCCAACATTCTGACCCGTAACCTGATGATCTTCGGCCAGGGTGCAATGCGTTGCCATCCATACCTGAAAGAGATGGTGGATCTTATTCACAGTGACGACCACTCTGCCGACGGCGAATTCAATAAAGTATTGAAGAAAACGGTCAGTTTCAGTGTGAAAAATGCGTTCCGCAGCTTAGGCAAGAGCTACCTGCCCTTCCTGCGCGGTGCAGAGTCTGCACTGCCGGAAGTGACAAAGTACGAGAAGCGTCTTAATGCATTGTCAGCAAAACTGGCTCCTATGGCCGATTTATCGCTGGCGGTACTGGGCGGTGATCTGAAAAAAGCAGAATTGCTGTCAGCCCGCCTGGGTGATGTTATGAGTTATCTCTACGGTGCCATGGCAGCCATCCGCTTCTATGAGCAACGTGTAGAAGACCGTAAACTGGCACAGCCTTACTTCGAGTACGCTATGGAGTGGACGCTGCAACAGGCTGAACAGGCACTGGTTGATTTCATCGGTAACTTCCCGAACACAGCAACCCGTGGTCTGATGCGCCTGCTGACATGTACGTATACCAATTCAGTCAGCGGGATCAGCGATAAGCTGTCCTGTGAACTGGCTCTGGCTTCCATGCAGGATAACAGCATCAAAGCACAACTGACGCACCTGGTTCGTCCTGTTGCCGGTGACGGTAACGACATCAACGAGCAGGCGTTTAAAGCGAAACACGCTGTTGCCCATCTGTTAGGTAAAGTACAGAAGGCGCTGCGTAAGGAACCGGTCATCCCGTTCCTGTCGTTTGAAAACGCACTGAATAAGTTACAGGAGCGCGGTGTCGTAACGGCTCAGGAAGCTGAAATGCTTCACGATTACAATAAGAAGCGTAAGCTGGCTGTCCGGGTTGACGAGTTCAACTTTGACCTGGAGCCGCTATCTCAGGAAAAAAGCGATTCTTCAGCGAAGAAAGACGCTGCCTGATATCCTGAATATTGCTCTACAGCATTGATTTAAAAGGTGACTACGGTCACCTTTTTTTATTGCTTTTTGCCGGTTTTGCACTATACCTTTTAGCAGGAACTTTTCCGGTTTACCCGGGCGGTACGCTTCTCCGTCATCTCCCGGTGAATACACATAAAATGTGACAGGGCCGTCCAGCAAACAGGATTAAGTAGTGCGCCCCATATTCCACCACTCCACACTGAATGATGCTGCGTTAAGGGATGTTGTGCACCTGCTGCACTCCAATGCCTTTAACGGCATGATTATCTCTGTCGCTGCCATCAGTGCACTGGCATTCGGCTTCGATACACCGGAAACCCATTCAGTCAAACGACTCTTCTGGCTGATCATGGTGTCTGTTTTACTGCTTCGCTTTCTTGATGCCATCTTCTGGATGAAAGTCCTCAGGCAGAAAGACACATCTCCCCGTCCCGCATTTTTCCGGTTTGCCATTGGTGTCACACTGACAGCCATCATCTGGGGGCTCTATTGCGTTACCCTGTACCCGCTAATGGATATTATGGAGCTGGCTACCACAGTTGTTGTTCTGTCAGCCCTGGCGGGCGGTGCAGCGGCAGTGCTCGGTGCCAGCCGGCCGCTGGTATGGACTTACTGCACGCTGTTGCTGATCCCGGTTTCCGTAATGGCACTGACAGATCCGCGTAAAGAATTATTCATGCTGGGCCTGCTTGGATTCGGCTTCTGCATCATCATGTTGGGTACCTCCCGCAAAACCAATGCCTTTTATCTGGAGACCATCAGCTTACGGGAAAAGAATCAGGCGCTGGTGGAACAAATGGCGGAAGAGCGCAATGAAGTGGTAAGAGTAAACGAAGCACTGCGTCTGAGTAACCAGAAACTGGACAATATGAATGCGACTCTGGAAGCCGAAGTGCACTCCCGCACAGAAGATATTGTGCGCCTCTCTAACCGCGACCCACTCACCGGCCTGATGAACCGGGCGGCGTTCTTAAATACCCTGCGGGATAAATTGAAACAGGCCGCCTTCAGGGAAGAGAAGCTGGCTATCCTGTTTACTGATCTCGACGGCTTTAAACAGGTGAACGACAGTCTCGGCCACCAAACCGGTGACCAGGTGCTGGTCTCTGTCGCCTCAAGATTCCGGCAATTTGCACCGGACGATTGTTTGTCGCGGTGGGGAGGCGACGAATTCATTATTGTTGCTACGTTCAGCAATCTCAGCAAAATAGTGCAACTGGCAAAAAATATCCGCGCCAGTATTGCTCAGGGCATGGCTATAGACAGAAACATCATCAATCTTGATGCCACGACAGGTATTGCTATTTTTCCAGATCACGGCGACAACGAACAGCTTTTGATCCAGCGTGCCGATATAACCATGTATCATGAGAAACGTCGCGGCGTGAACCATACCGGCATTTTCAGTGACAACGTGCATGATGCGGTATGCAGAGAAATGCAGTTACGGGACGGGCTTCGTTCTGCCATCATCAATGACCAGTTGCACCTTGTTTATCAACCTATTGTAGATGCCGGTACCGGCCTCGTGTGGTCTTACGAGGCGCTGCTGCGGTGGCAATTTAACGGACAACCCGTCTCTCCCGCAGACTTTATTCCTGTCGCTGAACGTTCGGGCCTTATCAACGATATCGGATTATGGGTGCTGTCAAAAGCGTGCGAAACCGCAGCAAGCTGGAAAGACCCTGACGTTGCCGTTTCGGTGAACGTATCAGTGATTCAGCTTATGGAAGATAACTTCATCCTCAAGCTCGACGAAGTACTCAGTCATACGGGCCTTGCGCCTTCCAGGTTGCATCTGGAAATTACAGAATCTGTATTCGCAGACAATAAACAAAAGCTTGCGGCGCAGGTAAATGCCATAAAAAATCGTCGGGTAGCCGTTTCCATAGACGATTTCGGTACCGGCTTTTCATCGCTGAGTCAGCTTCAGCTCCTGCATTTTGATCACATTAAAATTGACCGGTCGTTTATTCATAACCTCGACTCAGCAGGCGGCCCGATTATCCGTGCAACCTTGCTGATTGCCGGCGAGTTCGGCTGTAAAACCGTTGCCGAAGGAGTAGAAACAGAAGAACAGGCTACAAGGCTTAAGGCGATGGGTGTAGACTACCTGCAAGGATTTTACTTCGCCAGGCCTGAACGTGCAGAGGCACTGACCAGCCGGCTTGAAACAGAACAATAATAATCACATGGCTCAACTTTACTTTTACTACTCTGCAATGAATGCAGGGAAATCTACCTCACTGCTCCAGTCTGCTTACAACTACCGTGAACGGGGTATGCATGTACTGATTTTCACAGCGGCAATCGATGACCGCTATGATGTGGGTAAGGTCACCTCAAGAATTGGTTTGCAGGCCGACGCCAGTTTATACGGTAACGAAGATAACTTGTTCCGGCAGGTATTTAAGGCTCACCGGGCCCAGCCGCTGGACTGCGTATTTATTGATGAAGCGCAGTTTCTGACTAAGGCGCAGGTAAGGCAACTGGTAGAAATTGTCGACGAACTGGATATTCCCGTGCTGGCCTACGGACTCCGTACAGATTTTCTCGGTGAAACCTTCGAAGGCAGCCATTATCTGCTGGCCTGGGCTGATAAATTTACTGAGCTGAAAACAGTCTGTCACTGCGGTCGCAAAGCCACATTTGTGGTACGGATGGATGAACAGGGCCAGCCTGTCACCGGCGGTAATCAGGTTGAGATTGGCGGTAATGACCGTTATGAATCTATGTGCCGCAAACACTTCAAACAGCTGGTATGGGATCAACCGTCGGCGTAGATTCGCTTCAGCGATTCCCTGCAGCGCCGGGTCGTTGATCCGCAACCCTGTGTCACTGAACCTCTGGCAGTTGACAAGCCTCTTAATATTTTCAACAGTGGTGTGAAAAGATAAAGGAGTACACCACTTGCGCAGGCTTTTTCTCTCCGGCTTATGTGCCACCCTCATTGCAGCACAGGCTGCGGCTGATACGCAACCGGTAAACCAGTTGCCATCTGATTTGAAAACACTGCCGGATACCATTGACCGTGCTTTGTCAGAATTTTACACCCCGGGCATGAGCGTGGGCATTGTGAAAAATGGCAAGATTGTGTACCTCGCCGGACATGGTCTCAGAGATAAAGAGCAAGGGCTGCCAGTGACACCGGACACCTGGTTCAGACTGGCTTCTGTCAGCAAAGCATTTACAGCCACCACCGTGGCACAACTGGTAGACGAAGAAAAACTGAACTGGCACACAAAGGTAGAAGACGTGCTGCCCGGTTTCAGGATGGCCGACCCGTTTGCCAGCCGCGAAATGGATATCACCGATCTGTTAACCCACCGCAGCGGTTTGGGTTCAGGTGCCGGAGACAGTATGTTGTGGCCTGAGCCATCCGGCTTCAGCCGTCAGGATATCGTGCATAACCTGCGCTTTCTGACGCCTCAGTACAGTTTTCGCAGTGAATACGCCTATTCCAATGTAATGTATATCACAGCCGGGGAAATAGTGGCGCACCTGACGGAAGACAGCTGGGAATCCCGGCTACAAAACCGTGTATTTGCTCCCCTTGGTATGAACTGCTTTGGTGGGGATGTGCCGGGCTATGTGCTCGAAAACCACGCCATCAGTTACGGCCACAACGATGAGAGAGGCATTTATCCCATTCCACGTAACCAACTGGCAGAAAAAGGCATTGTCTCTGCTGCAGCCGGCGGCGTCAGCTGTAATGCGACGGGTATGCTGAAGTGGGTTCAGATGTGGCTGGATGAAGGTAAAAGTGCCGGCGGTGAAACCATTCTCTCAGAAGATGCATACAACACCATGCTGACACCGCAAACCCTGTTGTCTGTTGATGACACTGACGAAGAATGGGACCATATGCATTTTAAGGCGTATGGCCTCGGCTGGCGGCTTATGGATATTTTCGGCCATAAGGTAATCTCTCATACCGGCACCTTATCCGGTTATCAGACGTATGTGGCTTTCGTACCGGATCAACAACTGGGTGTGGTGGTACTGAATAACGGCTCCAACTACGGTGCCCGCGGCGCTGTCATGCAAACCATCCTCAAAGCTTACCTGCCTGAAAGTGATAAAAGAAACTGGATAGATGAATACCGGGCTTATCAGGATAAGCAGGAAGAGAAATATCTGGCCAGACACACGACTCCCTCTGGCAGTGGTGAAGTGCTGTTACCGCAAAACACCTATGCCGGACGATTCAGCGACGAATGGTTTGGCCTGATGACCGTTTACCCTGAAGGCGACACCCTGCGGATAAAATCTGACAAAATGCCCACACTCACCGGCAGACTGGAGCCCTTTGACGATCATACATTTGTGATCCGCTGGGACAACCAGAACGCAGCCAGTGACGCCTTTATCCGTTATCAGGTAAATGTAAAGCGGGAAGTCACCGGCTTCACCCTCTACCCGTTTACAGAACGTGAAATAACCAACCATGAATGGCGGGATATGGTTTTTACTGTTGATAAGGAATAGCCCGGCCGGCATGCAGAATCATCAGGAAAGCGATTAGAGCGATTAGTATTTAAGATTTTAATCGCTTTATAAAATCACATAATCTGTACCCAATTTAACAAGGAGCAGATTATGGCTAAAATGATTCAAAAACTGGTAAGCAAAAACAAAACACAGTCCACCCCGGCAATGACCTGTAATTATCAGAATAATTACTATGGCGACCAGATATGTGTGGCTTGCACACCGGTCAAAGGTAAACAGGCGTAAAGGTAACTTTAAGGTCACTCCCCTGTCCGCAGATACCGGCAATACCGGAAATAAAAAAGCCCGCACCGGAAACCGGTGCGGGCAATGCTATTTCACAGGGAGAGTGAATCAGTCGAACAGGTACTTCAGAGATACCACAGTAGTGCGGCCGTTCAGCGGGCGGGCGCGGATGTAGCTGCCTACTGCTGCGGAGCCTTCTTCAGATTCTGTGATAACAAACTCATCAGTAGCGTTGTTTACATTCAGAGAAACTGAGAACTGGTCATTAACCCAGTAAGTGGCGAACACATTCACCAGGTTATAAGCATCCTGTTTCAGGTCATTGTTGTCCTGAACATAGTACTCGGTAGAGCCTTGCAGAGATGCACCCACTGACCAGAAATCAGTGACGTATTCCGGTGTAATTGTCCAGATCCAGTCAGCCTGGCGACGTGGTGTGTTACCCACCAGCGCTGCATCATTGGCGTCCTTGCTGATTTCAGCATCTGTCCATGTGAGGTTACCGGACAGCACGAAGTTATCAGTTGCATTCCAGCGTCCTTCAAATTCCAGACCTGTTGCTTCATATTCGCGCATGAACGTCAGACCGCTGGTCACTTCAGCCTGAGTATCTTCCGTCACGGTGTCGAACAGCGTGGCGTTCAGCATCAGATCACGGGTGCCGTACTTATAACCAATTTCAAGTTGCTTGGTTGTATCGAAGCCGGAGGTTGTGTTGGTCAGACTGCCATCAGTATTCAGTGTGCCGCCAATTTGCAGCAGACGGTCTGCCAGCGCACGGCCACCTTTCGAGTAGCGGGCGAACAGGGTTTGCGTTTCGCTCAGTAAATAAGAACCACCCAGTGAATAGGAAGTGTTATTGGCACTGTAGTCAACAATTTGCGATGACGCACCGGCGCGGTTCAGGTTAATCACACCGCCGCTGATGAAGCCGCTGTTCTGCGCAGACGCATCTTCAATCTGTTCAATAACACCGTTTCCGTTAATGTCGTAATCGGCATTGCCGCCACAGCATGAGCTGATCAGTTCACCCGATGCATCAACACTGTCGTAACGCACTGAAGCATCAATAAGAATGTTGTCTGACAGTTCAAAGCCTACGTTCATGTAGGGTGCAGTTGTCACATAGTTCAGATCCCACTCATACGACAGGAAGCTGGCTGACAACAGACCGTTGGATACCAGTTCTGTACCGTCAGCATCCGTGATATTCAGCAGCTGCGAGTTGTCACCGTCCAGCGTCTGGATAAAGGTTTGCCAGCTTGCCCAGCTCGTCGCAATATCCTGATTTGAATAGTAATAACCTACTGTCAGTGATACGCCGTTATCAAACTCTTTACGCAGGCTCAGATCGTTAATCATGTTACCCAGGTCATTGAGACGGGCATCAAACTGTAAGTTAGTAAATGCTTCGCCGGTATACACTTCACCTGCACCCGGACCATTCGCCAGAGTAACCGTGGTGCTGTCGCAGTTCAGCGCATTACCTTCGCCATCAAGCGCGCCGGAACAAAGCGCAGCAGCGAAATTTGATACATCGCCCGGGCCGGCAGGGAAACCGTCAGTGAAAGGTGCAATGAATCCGCCGGAAACATCCGAAATACGGAATTTGTTTAACAGGAAAAGATTGTCCGCAACTTCCAGGTCTACTTCCACGCCGAATGAACTAACTTCTGATGAAATGCCGTCGCGTACGTCACGGTTTTCCGGATTGCCGTAGCTGTCAAAAGTAGAAATATTCGTGTTATACACTGAGTTCAGGGCCTGTGAACTGGCATCAAAACCGGGAACAGGACCGTACTCACCGTCACCTTTAACCAGTACCGGAGATGGCAGATAAGTGGAAACTTTGTCATCCAGGTTTTTGTAGAAGAAACGGATATGACCGTTATCCAGCAGCTTGGTGATATTAAACTTCACCTGGCCGCCTTTATCACCGTGATAACCGGTGTCACGGGTACCTTCACCACCGCGGGCAAAGCCGGCAATGTGATAATACAGGTCGTCGCTGATTTCACCGCCGTAACGGAAATCCAGGCGCATTTCATCGTAATCCACACCAAAAGATGTACCGATAGCACCACCGCCGATTTCACCGGTGTTGCTGATCATATTGATAACCCCACCCGGCGAGTTACTGGCGAAAGTCGACGCAGAGCCACCGCGAACCGCTTCTACATTAGCCACTGACCAGTCATAACGGATGAAGTTATCAGCATTACCAAAGTTGATATCACCGTATTCCAGTACCGGTAAGCCATCTTCATGAATTTGCAGAAATTTGGAACCGCCCGTAGCCAAAGGGATACCACGGATAGTGATGTTCGCATTACCGCCACCACCTGAAGACTCAGCACGGATCCCCGGAATAGCACGGAACACTTCAGCAGTAGAGCGTGGCGCAAGTTTTACGATATCGTCTTCGTTAAAGGAACTGACCGACACGCTGGCTTCCTGCATGGTGGCACCACCAGGGGTTGCAGTCACAACGATTTGTTCGTATTTGGCTTTATCCTGGGTTTCAGCGTCAGTATTGTCCTGAGCAAAAACGGGACTGGCTATGACTGCGCTGACAGCCAACGCTAATCTACTGAATGCATAACGCTTGTTCATGTTTTCTCCGGGAGAGTGTTTGAGTGTTTACAGGCTAACAATCCGGTCACTTTTCTAACGGGCAGCTTATTCCCACCTTCTTTACAACCGAACTTAATCGTTTAAGAATTTAATCTAAAAACTTTCCAGTGTAAATACAATGTGAAGAATTTATACAACAAAGATAATAAAAAATACGATATAACCAATATAAATCAGATATTTATTATTGATAAAATTTTATTAACGTGTTTTGAAATATACCCAAAGGAATAACAATTTAATCTTATTTGATTAAGGTAAGTACAGAGAGACAGGCAATTCTGAAGGCAGGTACCGCTTTAATTGTCCGGCCAGACTGACGCCGGCCGGTGCAGCGGATGAAAAGGTGCAACAACAAAAGCAGTTTTAAAAAAAGAAAGAGACGGCAGTCTGAAGCGATGCCGGAAGCGGTACTAAGACACAGAAAGCGATACTAAGATGCCGCGAGCGATATTAAATAGTACCGCCGTTAAGAAGTTCGAAATCGAGTATTACAGAGTCAGCCTGCTCACCTTCCAGTAGCAGCTTTGCGGCAGTTTCCCCCTTTTCGATGCTCGACTGGCAAACCGTGGTGAGGACAGGACGGGTGCGGCGGGCTTCGTCAATACCGTCAAAGCCGGTAATTTTCAGTTCCTGCGGCACTTTAATGCCCTTGCTGAGCGCACATTGCAACAACTCCAGCGCAATCATGTCACTCATGCACAGTACGGTTTGCGGGCGGGGCGAAATACTCAGCACTTCATTGGCGGCCTGACGGGCAAAATTTCCCCCGCTCTCCGGAATATGCCAAATCCATTCATTATTAATGTCGCAATTTTTGCGTTTCATCGCCCTGAAATAACCATCAAGCCGGCGATGAGAAATTGCACTGTCTGAGTCCAGCAGCGGACTGTCGTACACCCTGCAGGTCACAGGTGAGTCGATAAGTTTCAGTCCCAGAATAGCGGCCCGCCCACCTTCTTCCAGCGCTTCCATCGCAATCTGATAAGCGGCATTCTCGTTATCGATGTTCACTGAGGGGCAGCCTTCAAGGTTGAAGTCTACCGTGACCACCGGTTTACTTAATTGCCGTAGTTCTTCCCCTAGTTTCGGGTTTTGGGGCGCACCATAGCAGATAAAGCCGTCAACGAAATCGGCCACATCGGTAATAGTCTGTGCATTACCGGCATACAAGAGTAAATGCTTTTGAGCGTCCTGCAGCACAGAGGAAACGCCACGGATGAAGGTAGATGCAACAGGGTCACTGACCATGTATTCAATGTTATCGGCAAGTACCAGCGCCACAATATTAGACTGACCTTTACGGAGGATCTGCGCTGCTTTATTCGGCCCGCTGTAACCTATTTCTTTACAGGCAGCCAGAATGTCATCACGCCTGGCGGCAGAAAGCTGATCCGGGCGGTTAAAGGCATTAGAGATGGTTGCGGTAGAAACGCCCAGCTTTTCAGCCACATCTTTTAAAGTCAGTTTTACTTTCTTCATTGTTACGGCAAAGGTCACTGTACTGAATGCCGGCAGGCATTATTAAACGGGTGCAATCTTAATCGATTAACATTTTTTTAAAATTTTAGCACAGTGATGGTAACCGGTACGACTTTATTTTCAATTTTTACCGCCGTCGTACCGGTGAAGTAGTAATTTAACAGGAAAACTAGCTGTAAACGGGCCTTGCTGCGGTAAGTTCAGCCACTTTCTGTTTAATGGCTGCAGCCGTGTCTGCGCAGTCAGGCGCACCAAGCAAATCACACATCCACCCGGCCAGTTGCTGACAATCTGCTTTAGTGAATCCCCGAGAAGTGACTGCCGGAGTGCCGATGCGAATACCACTGGTGACAAATGGAGACTGGGGATCATCAGGCACCGTGTTCTTATTAACGGTTATATTCACACTGTTCAGCAACGCATCGGCTGCTTTACCGGTCATGCCCTTGCTGATCAGGCTCAACAGAAACATGTGGTTATCTGTACCGCCGGATACCACATCAAAGCCACGCTCAATGAAGACTTCAGCCATCGCTCTGGCGTTGTCTACCACCTGTTGCTGATACACCTTATAGTCGTCAGACATGGCTTCTTTCAACGCCACCGCTTTAGCTGCAATGACATGCATAAGCGGACCGCCCTGAATGCCCGGAAAAATCAATGAATTGAATTTCTTTTCCAGTTCGGGGGCAGACTGACAAAGAATTAATCCTCCCCGAGGCCCGCGCAGTGTTTTGTGGGTGGTGGTGGTAACAACATGTGCCGCTTTCACAGGGTTGGGGTACACACCGGCGGCCACAAGGCCGGCAACATGGGCCATATCCACCATTAACCACGCACCAACACTGTCGGCGATATCTCTGAAACGCAGCCAGTCAACGATGCGGGAATACGCCGAGAAGCCGGCAACAATCATTTTTGGCTTGTGGATTTCTGCCAGCTCTGCAACCTGTTCATAGTCAATTTCACCGGATTCCGGGTTAATACCGTATTGCACAGCGTTGTACAATTTACCGGAAAAATTCGGCTTTGCACCGTGTGTCAGGTGACCGCCGTGATCGAGGCTGAGACCTAAAATGGTATCGCCCGGAGAAAGCAACGCCATGTAAACCGCCGCATTAGCCTGCGAGCCTGAGTGTGGCTGAACATTGGCGTAATCTGCGCCGAATAAGGCTTTAGCGCGGTCGATAGCAAGTTGTTCGGCAACATCCACTTCTTCACAGCCGCCATAATAACGTTTCCCCGGATACCCCTCAGCGTACTTGTTTGTTAACTGACTTCCCTGTGCCGCCATTACCGCCCGGCTGGTGTAATTTTCAGATGCGATCAGTTCGATATGATCTTCCTGACGCCGGGTCTCTTTTTCTATTACCGCAGCGATTTCAGGATCCACATTATTCAGCGATTCATTCAGCAGCTTCATGATAACTCCATTGTGTTTTGATTTTCTTTATGCTAATTCTGGTATCGCAATAAATAAAATTAATAAAAACAATAGAGCCATAAGTTTCCAAAATAGGGTTGCCTGCCTATTTTTATTTTGGAGTGTAGCCATGAAAAATTTGTCCGTGGACTTCTTACGTTCATTTGTGACGATTGCGCAGACGGGTAGCTACACTTTATGTGCGGAACGTTTAAAACGCACACAACCAGCTATCAGCCTGCAAATCAAAAAACTGGAAGAAATGGTGGGGGAAAAGCTGTTTTCCCGCGAAGGCAACCGTCTTACTCTGACGCTGGCAGGCAGCAAGCTGCTGGAATTCGGTATGAAAATACTCATGCTGAATGACCAGGCGATGGCTGAATTTGGTCGTCCTCAGGTCAGCGGGAATATCAAACTGGGGATCCCCAGTGAATTTTCCACGACCCTGATGCCTAAGATCATTCGCCGCTTTACCCAGTCTTATCCGGAAGTCTCTCTGGAAGTGCACTGTGCGCTGAGTAAAGATTTGCTGTGTGAGCCACTGAAAAACCAGTTTGATTTAATCCTGTCATTGCAGGAGATCCCCGACCCCGACCAGGATGGTTACATTGTGACAGACCAGTTGGTGTGGGTTGGCAGTCAGCGCTTTGTTAACAGCATTCCTGAAAAGCTGCCCATTATCGCCGCCCCGGCGCCCTGTATTTACCGTAAACGTGCAACCAACTTGTTAGGAAAGCACCGTAAGCAGTGGCAAATTGTGTACACCATCGGCGATCTCAACGGTATTCAGACCGCCATCAATGAAGGACTGGGCATTACTGTACTGGCGAGAAGTACTGTACCAAACGGCTTGCATATTTTGTCCCCTTCTCCGGCGCTGCCGGAGCTGGGTCATATTGGTGTGTGTCTGGTGAATCCGCAGAAAGTGCGCTCTGAAGCCATCGAACTGCTGGCCAAAACCATGGTGACAGAACTGTCTGCCTGCTGAGGAGACTCAAAAGAGTCTCCCGCTCTGATATAGCCCGTAGAACATAGCAGCATTGCCCATCAGTAATCCTGCATAGAGTCCGAACCGTCCGCAGAATAACCCGACGGATCTATGCCTTGTCTGCCCGGCGGATTGTTGATCGGCCAGAATCATATTTTGCATCTTGATGGTTTGTACAATGATGATGCCCATCATCACCTGGTACATCAGAACCGGCCCCGCCCAACCCGTTGTAAACTCATAGGCAGCGGTCCACAGCGCACCGGCAATCAGCGTCGCCACAACGGTTCTGTTCCGCTCTTTTTTCAGTGCGGCTTTGCGCTCTTCATGCTGCATATAACGCAGGGGAATACTGGCGCTCATGTATACGGTTAGTGCGCCGGCGGCCGCGGCCATCATGGCACCACTGAACAGCCATTTCACAGCCCCCCAGAACCCGCCTTTAGCGACAGAACCGGTTGCTGCATGAGCCGGTGTGCTGAACCCGGCACCAAATAAAACAGCACTGCTGATTGTCAGAGCCGGCGCAGTTGAAAGGAACAGCGATCCGTACTTTTCCATCAGCTTTTCACGCAGAGATAAACGGGCACGGTGAAGCTGCTGCCGTACGGCATCATCAGAAATATTCAGTAAGCGGGCAACCTGAGCACCGGATTGCTCTTCCCGGTAATACAACAAAACCACCTCACGGGCCTCTTCCGGCAACTCATCGACCACTTTGCTTAACACTAAAGCCTGTTGATCACGGCTAAACGCCTGAACCGGTTCATCGCTGTCGTTACAGAACTGTTCAAAAAGCTTGTCGGCTTCCTCGCTGTCAGCACGTGAGGATACCTTGTTATCCCGCAAATAGTTGAAAGCGGTATAGCGGGTAACCTGACGCACCCAGGGCAGAAAACTGGCAGGATTTTTTAATGTGCCCAATTTTTGCCAGCATTGAATATACACCTGCTGGGTGACTTCTTCACTGGCGTCAAGATCTTTCACCACTGCCAGTGCAATACTGCTGATGGTATTTCGCGTCGCCTCAATTAAACGGGTAAATGCGGATGTATCACCAGTCATAGCTAAACGGACATCCTTCTCAATAATCTGTGCACTCATAATGATCCCTCCGCAACGCGTGAAACGAAACTGATTAACCTTACCGGCTTGCGGGGCGTCGTGAAAGTGTCTGCAGCCATTTTATCATCTTGCATAATTGTTCCCTGTTAACTGTCATGGTCAGGTCATATCTGACATGTTCAGTACAAAGAAACCGCCGGCGGGCATTTTGTGACAAAAAAAGTAAAAAAAAAGGGCAACCAGATGGTTGCCCGAAACGCTCAACAGAGCACGTACACATGAAATGCCCCCGCTGCGGGGGCCGTCTTACCGCTTTAACTAAAGTGGTGGACCCGGTTATCTTTCCGCTGCATCGTTTTGTTTATCCTGCCAAAATTGCCGGCGGCAGCGGAAAAGTTAAAAAAATCATCAGCAGGATCAATCCGACAAGAAACCTGACTACCCTTGCCTCTTTTTCAAGGGCAAAGCAATGAGGGCATCCGGTCCGGTTTTTGTCAGACATCACTGCATTTCCTTCTTATTTACTCGTCCCGCACCATGGGATACGACACGCCCAGCTGTTCCAGATAGGTGTCGTACTTTTCAGGATCGTAGTAGAACTTACGCATTTCACCGCGATACTGCTTCATGATGTTTTCGTTGAGATTAATTTGCGGCTCATCGCCGTCACGGAGTAAAGACTGATACTTCACGTCTTTGGTCTGCACGTTATCGAAATAGTCCTGCATCTGCGGCAACAGTGCCGGATCAGTGAATAAATCGACCATCGTCATAGCATGTGCTTTCGCGCCGGCAATAATACCTTTATGGGCAATAGGCGTTGCCATCGATACCGCGTTGGCCCAGTTGTGACCCGGCAGATTAGGAATGTTCGACGGATACAACATAAAGATTGTCGGCACAGTCCAGGCGATATCGCCCACATCATCAGAACCACCGCCAGTGAGTTTTTCCAGCGGAGGCGGCTCAAAAATAGGCATCACTTTATCCGGCAGGCCGGTAACTTCTGAGCCAATTTCTTTTTGCAGCGCTTTCGCTAACGTCTGATCATCTTCCGACCATTCAGGCATGCCTATTTTCTTGATATTCTCATAGGCAGCCAGCGCCAGCGGCTTGTTGAAATGGCCCGGCCATGCGGTGCCCATTACCACAGAGTCCCAACTGGTGTTGGTCATCAGTGCCGCACCTTCCGCCATTTTATCGCCGACTTCCCACAGCGCTTTAATATGGGGGTAGTCCATTTCACGGAAGTAATACCAGGCAGTTGCTTTGGGTGGTACAACATTCGGCTGGTCGCCACCATCCACAATGACCGAGTGCGTACGCTGGGCAATCCGCAAGTGCTCGCGGCGGTAGTTCATGCCAACGCTCATCAGCTCAACCGCATCCAGCGCACTGCGTCCGCGCCAGGGAGAGCCCGCACTGTGAGCAGATTCACCGTAAAAATTATATTTAACTGACACCAGGCCGGAAAAAAACGGATTACCGTAGAAAGTACCGAAGCCGCTGCCCACATGGGAATACAACACAGCATCCACATCATCAAAATAGCCATCGCGGACATAGTACGCTTTGGTAGCCAGTTGCTCTTCAGCAACGCCCGGCCAGAGTACGATGGTGCCTTCAATGTTGTTTTTGATCATGTAATCTTTCATCGCCAGCGCAGCGATAATATTCACAACCTGACCGGAGTTATGACCTTCACCGTGACCGGGCGCACCTTCTATAATGGGATCGTGATAAGCCACACCGGGCTTCTGTGAAGCTTTGGGTATACCGTCAAGATCGGTGCCCAGCGCTATCACCGGTTTACCTGAACCCCATTTGGCATACCAGGCAGTAGGAATACCGGAAATGCCCTGCTCTACGTCAAAACCCTGCTCTGTCAGGAATTTAGTCAGATACGCCGAAGTTTCCGTTTCCTGAAAACCCAGCTCGCCAAAGCTGAAAATCATATCGTTCATGACCTGCGCCAGCTTGGCCTGTTTATCAACAGCACTCACCAGTTCTGTTTTCGCAGCATCCCGCTGCGCTTCTGTCAGCGTGGTGGCAGAGGCGGTCATCATCATGCCTGCAGATAATAGTGCCGCTGTCAGTGCATTACGGTAAAAACGTTTCATAATTACTCCTGAAAAAATCTGGCAGGCGGCAATACCGCCTGCATTCGTTATGACAGTTACTCGCGCACAGTGGGATAAGAAATACCCAGCTGTTCAAGGTACGTGTCGTACTTTTCAGGGTCGTAATAAAACTCAGACATATCGCCTTTAAACTCCGCCATAATGCCTTTATTCAGGTGCACTGCCGGTTGATCCTGTTCGCGCAACAACGGCGTGTAAGAAGCATCTTTGGTCTGCACGTTTTCGTAGTAATCACGGGCAGCATCCATCAGCGATTCATCGGTAAGCAGGTCAAATAAGGTCAGTGCCTGAGCTTTCGCACCTGCAACTACCCCTTTATGAGCAATTGGCGTTGCCATCGCTACAGCGTTAGACCAGTTGTGACCGGGCAAGTTAGGAATGTTTGCCGGGTAGCGCAGTGTAATGGTGGGCACCTGCCAGGAGATATCACCGATATCATCTGAGCCGCCTCCCATGTTTTTCTTGGGATCAGGTGGATCAGTGAGCTCATTAATTTCGGTATTCAGTCCTTCCGGCTCCACACCAATCTCTTTTTGCAACGCTTTGGCCAGCGCAATATCATCAGCCGACCACTCTGGCATACCTACCAGTTTGATATTCTCATAAGCGTCTTCCGCAATGGCTTTATTCATGTGCTGCGGCCAGGCAGAACCCAGAACAACAGAGTCCCAGGTAGTGTTTGACATCAATGACGCCCCTTCTGCCATTTTGTCACCGATTTCCCACAGGGATTTAATATGGGGATAGTCGGTTTCACGGAAGAAATACCAGCGACTCGCTTTTGGTGGTACAACGTTTGGCTGGTCGCCGCCGTCAACCACGATAGAGTGCGTACGCTGTGACAGACGTAAGTGCTCACGGCGATAGCTCATACCCACTTCCATTAACTCCACAGCATCCAGCGCACTGCGGCCACGCCAGGGTGAACCGGCACTGTGAGCGGATTCACCGTAGAAGTTGTACTGAACAGAAATCAGGCCATTACCACGGCCGCCGCCCCAGCTTGTGCCAAAACCGTTAGATACATGTGAGAACAACACGGCGTCGACATCTTTAAAGTAGCCGTCACGAACATAATAGGCTTTAGTACCCAGCTGCTCTTCCGCTACGCCCGGCCATACCTTAATGGTGCCTTTCAGGCCATGTTCTTCCATAAACTCTTTCACGGCCAGAATGGCAATGATATTTACCACCTGACCTGAGTTATGCCCTTCACCGTGGCCCGGCGCACCTTCGATAATTGGATCGTGGTAAGCCACACCGGGTTTCTGTGACGCTTTAGGAATACCGTCAATGTCAGATCCCAGTGCAATGACCGGTTCACCTTCACCCCAGGTTGCCATCCAGGCGGTTGGGATGCCGGAAATCCCCTGCTCGACAGTAAACCCATTTTCCTTCAGCAGGTCGGTTAAATACTTAGAGGTCTGGAATTCCTGAAAGCCAAGCTCACCAAAGCTGAAAATCATATCGTTCATGATTTGCGCCTGTTTGGCTTTACCGTCAATGGCTTTAATTAACGCTTTTTTCGCATCCATGCGCTCATTCTGCGACATGCCGGTGGCAGCATCTGCTGCCAGCGACAATCCCGCCAGAGAAAGTCCGATTAGCGCACTTGTCATGCTTCTTTTAAACATTCTGTTTTCCTTTTTCATTGCGGGCATTGATTACATGTTCACACGGAAGCCAATTTTGAATTCGCGGCCAAGTACATCATATAAAGAACGGTTTGTTGCCAGATAGCCCGGACGGTTCTCAGACCCCTGATAAGCCGGATAAGTAACAACCGCAGGATCGGTATTGAACAGATTCTTAATTTGCAGATAGAGCTCAAAGTCACCGGTGTTGTCAAAGCTGAATGTTTTTGACGCGTAGGCATCGAAGAACACTTTGCTGGCTACAGTATTGTCATTAATGGTGTAGTAAGGCGCGCTGCTTACCGGACAATCTGTCGAACACTCGATGTATGCATTGCTCAACGTGCCTTCACTGATGCCACGGGCAGTTAAATCAAAACGCATGTCGTCCAGGTCGTAAGTGACAGAAGCACGGAACTTCCAGTCCGGCGTTGAGCCTGCGTTTGAGCCGGCTTCATCAATGGCGGTAGTACCGTCATCGGTGATGGCTTCAAGGTAATTGGTGGCCAGGAAGCGCAGTTTTACGTCCCCTGGAATACCACTGTACAGATCGCCCATAGCGAAGCGGTAAGTCACATCGTAGTCCACACCTTTCGCGGACATGGAGTTCAGGTTGTCGTACAGCAGGTTAATGGTTTGCAGCGTACCGGACTCGTCGTAAATCATGTTGTCGCAGTACTTCTGAACGCCGTACTCAACACAGTATTCAGCGGTAGTATCTGCTGTGACATAGCCGATAACGCCGTCAACTTCCACCTCGTAGTAATCGATGGTTGCTGAGAATCCTTCCAGGAAACCTGGGCGTAACACCACACCTAAGCCAAAGGAATCCGCCTCTTCCGGAGATACATTAGGGTTCCCCTGAAGGTTCTGCACCATAGGCACAGAAGCGCCGTTGATGGTGACCGAGTTAGAGCGTGCCGTACCTGCGGCATAAAGCTCAGACAAGTTTGGTGCACGAATATCTTTTGACTTGGTGATACGGAAAGTCGCATCGTCAATTGGCGACCAGGTGAAGCCGGTTTTCCAGGTGGTCACACCGCCGGAGGTACTGTAATCGGTATAACGTACAGCGCCGTTGAAATCTAAATCTTCAATAACCGGCACCAGGGCTTCCAGGTAAGCTTCTTTTACATTGTAAGAACCTTCGGTCACTTTATAGTTACCGTACTTCCAGCCTGATGAATATTCCTCATCGACCGAGCCATCCATTTCTTCTTTACGGTACTCAGCACCGAAAGCCAGAGAAATGGGGCCCGCCCAACCGTCGATATCGGATGTACTGAAGTTAATTGCCGCAACGTCCTGGATAAACTCCTGTTTACGACGCGGCTGGCCCAGTACATAAGCCAGTGCTTCTTCGCTTGCAACGCCAACACCCATCCTGTTCAGCGGTACACAGCCATTTGTAGGATCAGTCAGCGTAGAACGACACACAATATTACCGGTATCCGGGTCAACCACAGCATCTGTCGCCAGAGATAAACGGGAGGTATTGTAGGTCGGTGTCATATGTTCGTCGGTATTAGTTTTACCGTGCTGGTAATACACATCCCACAGGAAGTACTTGTCAGACAGTGCAAATTCACCTTTTGCCCCGCCAACAATACGGGTGGTATCACGTTTGTTATTCGAACCTGATGCCGGCATATCCACGTTACTGGTATTCAAAGAGAAACTGTCCAGTCCCAGGGTAGCCATTTGAGTAGCCACAGACTCAGGCAGATACGCATTGTCCGCGTAAATGGTCACACCTTTCGTGGTGGGATTAATGTAGTAACTTAAGCCTTCATACTCGGCGTAAGAACCTTGCAGGAACACTTCGGTTTCACCGAACATCCAGCTTAACCGTCCAAACAGGTTTTTCCTGTCGAGGTCTGCTGCCAGAGAGTTTGTGCCGAGCATACCCGACGTGGTGTATTCCCAGTCGCCGCCCTGCATCCATTGTCCGGATGTTGCGCCGGTTGCCAGTTGACCTGTCGCACCGTCAACACCGAAGTATGTGCCGGCCAGCGGGCCTGACGCAATTAAACCGCCCGGGGTGTAGTTGGAAATACCGATACCGCTGCCGGTATAGAAATACGGCGCGCCTTCAGACGTGTCCGGATTGATCATCGCTACGTTGCCCTGCTCGGCATAGTCGCGGGTGGTATAGTGAATGCCGTTAGCACGGAAAACCTCACCACTGAGTAGCAGGTGGCCATCGCCGTTGCCCAGTTCCGACCCGTAAGTCAGTACGATTTTGCTGTTTTCACGGTCGCCGTAAGTCGTTTCGCCGTATTCCACCTGCGATTTAAAACCGGTGTACTCTTTATCAAGAATGAAGTTCACCACCCCGGAGATGGCATCAGAACCGTAAACAGAAGAGGCACCGCCGGTAACGATTTCTACGCGCTTGATCAGCGATTGAGGGAATGTGTTTGTGTCGACCTGACCGGTTGACGCTGATACCACAGATCGCTGACCATCAAATAGTACCAGTGTACGGCCAGTTCCCAGTGCCCGCAGGTTTAATGCGGCAATACCGGAAGCACCGTTACTCAGTGAACCGGAACTGGTTGAGGCTGTGGAACTGCCTGATACCGACGGCATGGTGTTGACAAAGTCAGCCACACTGTTTGGTGCGAAGGTATTAATATCTTCTTCAGACATTGACGCAACCGGTGTAGGCGTATCGTAACCGTCACGGGAAACCCGTGAACCTGTCACCTGAATGGACTCAACTTTTTGTTCTTCTGCTGCCGGTACAGACGTTTCGCTTTCCTGTGCGAAGGCCTGGGATGACAAACTGCTCGCAATCGCTACCGCCAGATAGAGTTTTCGGGTGGGGAATGGGGTGTTCACCTTCATATGTGTATCTCCTGTTTAAGCTGTGCTTGCTTTCAACTGCTGATTATTTGAGGTGCGTCCGACTACAGAACTGGCGCGGTTTATTTTTCAGCTTTACTCAGTAAATGTGCTTGTTGCAGGAGAGGTATTGCACATGCCGTACCTAAAACATTGATTTAAGTAATTTTTATCAGAGAATAATTATTCGCATGGAATTTTTAACAAGGGAATAAAGATTTATATTCGTAAATTCAGCGCGTTACGAACATAAGAAAGACTTATTTACAAACGATCAACATATAAGTTTTATAAATATTGTCACTTATGCAGAAATTAAAAATGTTTATGCACATAAAAATGCATAAAAAATTCTTATGTGCAAATTAGCTTACTTTATACTAAAGAATAATTCGCACTCATTTGATGCACCGGCGATGAAATTGCGCAGGAGGCAAAGTTGTACTGATACACTGTAACATCCAGCTTATTTTAGGATGATTATCCCAACAAACATTAAAAATAGGGATTAATTTAACAAAGCGAGCGTTAATACTGCGTTGAAATACAGAATTAAAAGGAGGAAATACTGACACCTTTGATCGTATAACCCGTCAAATTGTGTCAGTAACGTGGTACTGGAAGGTAAATAAAGCATCCGCACTGTGCATAGTTATTCAAATTAATGATTCTTTTGCACCATTTTGGGATTCGTAGATAAGAGAGAAATCAGCTCAGGTAAGTCCTTTTAAGCTATTCGGTTACCGCGTGCCGAAAATTTTATCGCCGGCATCCCCAAGTCCGGGCAGGATGTAACCCTTCTCGTTCAGCCGCTCATCTATGGATGCCGTATAAATATCAACATCCGGGTGCACTTTCTGAACAGCATCAATCCCTTCGGGAGCAGCAACCAGAAATAACCCCATGATGTGCTCACACCCTTTCTGTTTCAGCAAATCGATAGTCGCGATGAGCGTGCCCCCGGTGGCCAGCATGGGGTCGACAATCAACGCGGTCCGGGCATCAATATCTTTTACGACTTTGTCGAAATAAGGTACCGGCTCAAGGGTTTCCTCGTCCCGGTATAACCCCACCACGCTGATACGGGCATTCGGGATTAACTGTAATACCCCGTCCAGCATACCCAGACCAGCGCGCAGAATAGGGACGATAGTGATTTTCTTTCCTTTGATCTGTTCAACATTGAGTTTCTCACCGGTCCACCCTTCGATTTGTGCTGTTTCTGTGGGCAAGTCACGTGTGGCCTCGTAAGTCAGCAGATTGCCTACTTCACTGGCTAATTCACGAAAATCTTTACTCGAGACCGACGCTTCTCTCATCAGACCGATTTTATGCTGAATTAACGGGTGCTTGATTTCATGAACAGCCATGACGTGCTCCTGAGTAAGATTATGATGGATAAAAGGCATCATGCGTGTCCCTTGAGAACACGCATAACAGTTAGCCGGATAATGGCACTAACTGGCTGGTTTTTGAATGATAAAAATAATGTCGTTGTAATGCCAGGCCAGTTTATTGCCTGACAGTTTACTGATCATTTGTGCCACTACACGAACAATCTTATCTTTTTTGGCCCGCTTTCGCAGGTAATTATTCTTCCCCATTTCTTTGCATAGCATGAGCTGGTGCTTTGCGCAGAAAGCCTTGATACCGGAGCGGGACAACTGAGGGTCGTAAACAATAGGATAAGGGATGTGACCGGGCTTACCGGCATGCTTTTTACCTTTTATATATCTGTAATAGGCAACATGGAGCCAGTGCGGAGTATGGCGGGCAAGAAAACCGTACACCGTGTCACGGTCCGGCACCTTAATCACGACAACGCCTCCCGGTTTCAGCCACAAGGCGAAGTTCTCCAGTACTTTATCGATATTCTCGATATGTTCGAGCACGTAAGAAGTATAAATAACGTCGAAATGTGCCGCCGGTAAAGATAGGGCGCGCAAATCGCCGGTGATGATATTCTGCAAATCGCCGTGAATTTGCTGCCTCAGAGCCAGTGCAGCCTCATCAATGTCAACGCCGGTGATATGACGGGGGATCCCTTCCAACTTAAGAGGCCATTTTTGCCCGCAGCCGGCTTCCAGTATTTTAAGTTCACCGGTATTGCCTGCGACTTCACGAATATGCGCCTCAATAACAGCGGTTTCTTCCCTGGTGTTTTTAACGAGCTTAATGCTATCCATTGCGATCCTGAGGGGGTAGATGATTTCATCCAAAACTGAGTGAACCGGGCCGGGTAAACGGTCACCTGAATGTTTACCTGTTTACACTGCTACGGAGTTCCAGATTACACAGTTCAATAAAAATTTAAATACGCGCTACCCTGCTATCTGCGACTTTCAGCGAAATATCACCAAAAACGCAAATATAGCGACAGCCTATACCTTGTCAAAAAATACCAATTTTACTTTGGCCTGTCTTCCGCCTCAAAATCGCAACAACCTGTTAACAACGAATTCTGCTCAATTGCCTATGTCTGCTTATATTTTGCCACTATGCTTTCTTATCCTCTCACTGCCTGCCGTGGCGGCACAAAAACTTATACCGCAAAACCCGGCTTACCGTGTGATCGTCGATAATGACTTTGCCGGCGATCCGGATGGTCTGGCAGCCCTCGCCCATCAACTACTGGCGCCGAAAACAACCGTACCACTGATCACCGTAACCGGCACGGATCCAAACCTGGCCCGCCTGACACACGGTAACAAGGATACTGCTGTCATTGGCAAAAGCCGTGCAGAACATTTACTCACGCTACTGAAAACAGAAGGCCCTGCCGTGGCAGCCGGCCACGATTATATTCAGCGGGAGAAACACAACAAACCGTCTGATGCAGCCAAAGCCATCGTGGCTGAGGCCATGAAAGATAGTCCCCTGCCTTTGCTGTTTACCTGTGGAGGACCGCTGACAAATCTGGCTGAAGCACTGAAACTGGCGCCGGCAATTGCAGAGAAGATGACGGTTATCTGGATAGGCGGCGCTGACTACCCTTCCGGTGGTCCCGAATATAACCTGAGTACAGATCTGGCAGCAGCAAAATATGTACTGGAGCAGTCCGGCGTACCGGTATGGCAGATACCGGTTTCAACGTACCGTCAGATGCAATACTCCGTAGCAGAAATGCAGGCAGATTTTCTGCCCGTCTCACCGGTCAGCAGATGGCTATACAGTTTGTACACAGACTTGCCGGCGTTCGTACAGTTAGGAGGCACACTGACCATGGGCGATCATCCACTTGTGCTACTCTCGGCACTGAGCACAGAAAGCAGCCACTTTGAAACGCTTCCGGCCAGAACCATTTCTGCAGACGGTCATTACGGCGATGAGATTGCAGGAAGACAAATCCGGGTATTCAGCGGGGTCGACGCCAGACTCACGTTCGCCGATTTTATTGCCAGGTTAAAGATAGCAGCAACGGACAATTAGCTTCACCGGAGACTTTCGCAAGTTAGTCGTTAAAGCTTTGCATTCCTGTTCCTCTGTTGGGTAGCTTAGGCAGATTACGCTGTGGCGCACAACCACGTCGCCACAGCGCATCTGCACACACAACAAGAAAAGAAGGGAACTATGAAAAAGGGCTTTAAGAAACACGCTATTTTGCTCGGTCTGTCTTTATTTGCGACCCAGTCCATGGCAGCACTTTCAGATAAAGAGCAGCAACTCGCTGACTACATCGATAAAACTAATCCCGCAGCCCTCAAGTTGCTTGAAGATATCGTCAATATTAACAGCGGCACGATGAATTTTGCCGGTGTAAAAAAAGTAGCCGATGTTCTTATTCCTGAATTCAAAGCACTGGGGTTTGATGCCCGTTTTGAAGACGGTTCGGCATTTGGCCGCGCCGGACATCTGGTCGCAGAACTGAATGGCGGAACGGGCCCAAAAATGCTGCTTATCGGACATCTGGATACGGTATTCGAACCGGACAGCCCGTTTCAGACTTTCGAAAAAATCAGCGACACACAGGCACGGGGCCCCGGCATTGCTGATATGAAAGGCGGCGATGTGGTTATTTTGCAAGCCCTGCGGGCCTTACATGATGCCGGTGAGCTGAAAAATATGAATATTCTGGTGGTTATGACCGGTGATGAAGAACTGAGTGGCCGCCCGCTGGAATTGTCGAAAAAGGCTCTGACCGACGGTGCAAAATGGGCTGATATTGCAATCGGGTTTGAAAATGGTGACGGTAACCCCGCCACAGCAAACATTTCACGCCGTGGCTCTATCGACTGGACACTCACTGTTACAGGCGTTCCCTCTCATTCCTCTCAAATCTTTAAAGATAACGTGGGTGCCGGTTCTATTTATGAAGCTTCGCGTATTTTAAACACCTTCTATACGGATCTGCGCAGCGAAGAACTGCTGACGTATAATCCCGGCCGTATCATGGGCGGAACAGCCGTCACCCACGACCGCAAAGCAAACAGCGGCACCACCTTTGGCAAGAACAACGTAGTGGCTGAAACCACCATTGTCACCGGGGACATCCGCGCTATTTCGGAAGACCAGGTTAACCGCGTGAAAGATAAAATGCGGGAAATCGTCGCGGCATCCCTGCCAAAAACCCAAAGTACCATTGAATTTGGTGAGGGATATCCTGCTCTGGCACCAACAGACGGTAACAAAGCCCTGCTGGAAATTTACAGCAATGTCAGTGAAGATTTAGGTCAGGGTAAAGTGGCACCGGTCAACCCGCTGAATGCCGGCGCTGCCGATGTATCTTTCACCTCAGCATACGTTGAAATGGCCATTGACGGACTGGGCATGAGCGGTTCTGCGGGTCATACTGTGAATGAAACCGGCAACCTTGAAGCACTGCCTTCTCAGTCCAAGCGGGCAGCCATTTTACTGTACCGCCTGAAACAGCAATAAAAACAGAAGTCACAATAATACAAAGGGCGCGGTTACAGCGCCCGTTTAACAACAAAAAGACAGAGGAAATACTATGAAACTTCGTCGTTCCGTCTCCGCACTGGCACTGGTGCTCGGCGTATCAGCAACACTGGCCATTCCCCCTGCGCTGGCCGCAGATCAAGCAGTTGAAACCAAACGCAGCATTCCGGTTGAATCCGCCACCGTAACCAAACATAAAACCACCATCCGCGGCGAGAAAGTCAGTTATACGGCCACTGCCGGTATGCAACCGGTGTGGGATGAAGAGGGAAACCCCACCGCCACTTTGCAATATACTTATTATCAAAGGGATGACGTAAAAGATACTGCCACACGCCCGCTGGTGATCAGTTTTAACGGTGGTCCGGGTTCCGCTTCCGTGTGGATGCACATCGCCTATACCGGCCCGAAAGTACTGAATATCGACGAAGAGGGCTATCCCTTACAACCTTACGGCGTGAAGACCAATCCCTACTCCATTCTGGATGTGGCGGACATCGTTTATGTGAATCCGGTGAATACAGGATACAGCCGCGTATTGCCTGACGCTGAAGGCAAAATGCCGTCAAAAGAGCAGCAAAAATCTCAATTCTTTGGCGTTAATGCCGATGTGAAATATCTGGCAGAGTGGATCAATACATTTGTTTCCCGTCAGAGCCGCTGGCGCTCACCTAAATACCTGATTGGCGAAAGCTATGGCACAACCCGGGTGTCCGGACTGGCGCTGGCGCTGCAGGAACAGCAATGGATGTACCTGAACGGCGTGATTCTGGTCTCTCCTACAGAATTAGGCATTAACCGCGACGGACCGGTAGAAGCCGCTAACCGCCTGCCCTATTTTGCTGCCGCAGCGTGGTTTCACAAAAAACTGGCGGCTGAATACCAGAACAAAGATCTTGAAGCGTTTCTTCCGGAAGTCGAAACCTGGACGCTGAATACCCTTTTACCGGCACTGGCAAAAGGCGCATGGATCGACGAGTCCGAAAAGCAGCAGGTTATTAAGCAATTTGCCGCGTATTCCGGTTTAAGCGCACAGGAAATTGCACAAAGTAATCTGGACGTCAGCACCTGGTATTTCTGGAAAGCTCTGCTCCGTGATGAAGGTAAAACCATTGGCCGGCTGGACAGTCGTTACCTGGGTATTGATGAAAAAGAGCTGGGTGACGGGCCGGACTACAATGCTGAACTGACATCCTGGCTGCATTCTTTTACACCGGCGATTAACGACTATCTGCGCAACGATCTGAAGTTTGTGACTGACACCAAATACAATATGTTTGGTCCTGTGCATCCCTGGGATCGTGAGAACAATCACACCGGTAAAGATTTACGTCAGGCCATGGCAACAAATCCGTACCTGAACGTGATGATTCAGTCGGGTTATTACGACGGCGCCACCAATTACTTTGATGCCAAATACACCATGACCCAGTTAGACCCAAGCGGCAAAATGAAAGACCGTCTGCGCTTTAAAGGTTATCGCAGTGGCCATATGATGTATTTACGATATGAAGATTTGAAAACCGCCAACGATGACATCCGGACATTTATCAGCGACAGCCTGCCGGCTAAAGACCAAGCAGCAAAATACGACCGCTGAGACAACTGTGCAGCCATTCCTTAACAGGAATGGCTGTTATTCACTACACCTCAGATGAACTATCTCGCTCACCTTTTTCTTGCCCGTCCCACACCCGACTCCTGTTTTGGCAACCTGCTGGGAGATTTTCAGAAAGGACTGGATACCACCTCACTGCCAGCTCCGGTTTATATTGCCCTGCGTAATCACATGGCCGTAGATAAATTTACTGACAGTCACCCCTGGGTACGGGACATTAAGAAAACATTCAGCCCTGCAAGGCGGCGGTTTGCCGGCATAACCCTGGACGTGTTATTCGATCACTTTTTGATTTGCCACTGGAAGCAATTTTCAAGGCAGCCGTTTGATGACTTCTGTGGCGACAGATACCGCCTGCTGGGTCAGCGGACCGGACAAATGCCACCTCGCATGCAGCAGGTTACCGGCAGTATGATTACTAATCGCTGGCTGGATGTGTATGCCTCACTGGACGGGGTGAACATGGCACTGAACCGCACTGCATCCCGCATACGGTTTAAACACCGGTTTGAAAACAGTCTTGAGGAAATATTGCCGGTCTACGACACCTTACTTGCAGATTTTCCGGCATTTTTTGAAGCGCTCAGAAAACACATAAAAGAAAAGGGCCCGGAGGCCCTTCACTTCGATAACGTCTGAGGTTTAATTCTCAGGCAGAGTGATATTCAGTTCCAGTACACTGCAGTCGTCACTGTTTTCCAGTTGCACCGATACATCATCATCAGCAATTTGCACATATTTGCGGATAACTTGCAGAATTTCCTGCTGCATCATTGGCAGGTAATCCGGTTGAGAACGTTTACGGCGCTCATGGGCGACGATGATCTGCAAGCGTTCCTTGGCTACTGCGGCAGTGTTAGGCTTACCTTTTTTCAGCAGATAATCGAAAATACCCATTATTTACCTCCCAGCAGTCGCTTAAAGAAACCTTTCTTTTGAACGTCCAGGAAGCGGTGTTCTACCGTTTCGCCCAGCAGTCTGCGAACCGCGTCAGAGTATGCCTGACCGGCATTCGATTCATCATCAAGGATGACCGGTGTACCCTGGTTAGACGCTTTCAGAACCGCCTCAGACTCCGGAATAACACCGAGCAGCGGAACGGCCAGAATTTCTTCCACGTCAGCAACACTCAGCATTTCTGCGGTGGCAACACGTTGCGGATTATAACGGGTCAACAACAAGTGCTCTTTCACTGATTTACCCTGTTCTGCACGCATAGATTTGCTCTGCAAAATACCCAGGATACGGTCAGAATCCCGCACTGAAGAGACTTCCGGGTTGGTAACCACGATAGCTTCATCAGCAAAGTAAAGTGCCATTTGCGCGCCCTGCTCAATACCTGCCGGCGAATCACAAATGATAAAGTCATAATCTTCGGATAAATCGTTAAGTACCTTCTGGACACCTTCCATTGTCAGTGCATCTTTGTCTCTGGTCTGAGACGCAGGCAGGATGTACAGGTTGTCGGTACGTTTGTCTTTAATCAGTGCCTGATTCAGCGTGGCTTCTTTATTAATTACATTAACAAAGTCATACACCACACGTCGCTCGCAGCCCATGATCAGATCAAGATTTCGTAAACCCACATCGAAATCTATCACCACGGTTTTATGTCCGGCCAGTGCCAGACCTGTAGCAATGGCGGCGCTGGACGTTGTTTTGCCAACCCCACCCTTTCCTGAAGTTACTACAATAATTTTAGCCATTTACTATTCCCCAATAGCGTCTGCACTGCGTTAGGTTAATGCTTCTATAAGAAGTGCATCTGCATCTAAATATGCCTGCGCTGGTTGCTTCCAGCACTTATTTTGTATGTTTTCCTGCATCACGAATCTGCCGGCGATAGATACCAGCTCAGCTTCCATGTTCTGGCAAAAAATTCGTGCTTCAGTATTACCTTTTACACCCGCCAGCGCGCGACCGCGCAGGGTACCGTAGACGTGAATATTTCCGTCCGCCAGGATTTCAGCCCCTTCACTTACGGCACCCAGAATCACCAGATCACTGCCATCCGCATACACCTGTTGCCCGGAGCGTACAGGGCGGGCAACAATTTTTGCCGGCTTAAGTACTTCTGTGGTTTTGGTAATTGTTACGGTTTCAGTGACCGGCTCAGGCGTCTGCTCCGGTTCCGGCTCGGCGGGTTTTGCTTCTGTCAGTGAACGCTCACTTAACTTACTCTGACTGATATCAGCCAGACCCAGATCGTTTATCGTCGCTTTTAACCCGTCGGTTTCACCCTTTATCGCCATCGGCTGTAGCTGATGACGGCGGCATAAAGCAACCAGCAACTCGAACTCTGTTGCCGACATTGTAGCGTTGAGATGGAGAATAAGCGAAGAACGGGTGAAAAAATGTGGCGCACTGGCTATTTTCGCCGCCAGTTGCGTGTCAAATTCATCCGGTTCGAAATGAAGGACTTCCAGTACAATACTGGTAAGCGTGGTGCCTTTCATACGAAAGCACTGTTGTGACATGAAGCGCATCCTGAATTATCGTTATTATCCCGCTGCAAGCCAGAAATGACGAGGCGGTGACAGATTGCACAACTCTATCAAATTCCCGTTCTACGGCAATACAAACTCCGGGAAAAATACGATAAACGGACAAAAAAACGCCAAAAATAGCAAATAAGTCCGTGCAACCACCATGAAGAGTGGCTGCACAGGCTATTTTAGTCTTCCTGACGGTTGTCCGGGAAGAGATAGTGACAAAGCCGGTTTGCACACTCAGATGCACTGGCTACAACCGCGAAACGCTCTTTGGAAGGCAATTCGTCCAGCCAGTTACCAATACGCTGAACACTGGTCTGGCATGGCTTTCTGTCGAGACCAAAGCGTGCTGACAAATTCGACGTGGCGACTTCTGTTACCAGTGTGGAATAGGCGTCGTACTGCACCGGGTTCAGCAAATGTCGTCCCACATCCAGCCGTTTCTGATGACCGGCCCAGCGGATCAGTAACGGTAAGATGGCCTGATACCAGGCTTCGGTGACATGCTTGGCATACAGTCCGGTTTCAGGCGGCATTTCGATATAATCTTCCTGCGGGTGGAAACGGGGCTCGTCACCTTCCCTGACATCCACATTCAATTTGTCTATCCGGTTCTTCAATGTGGATAAGGGTTCAACGAATCCTTCTTCGTAGGGCATGCCTTTGTAATCCACCAGCTCACTGGCATTGTATACCAGTGAAATACGGCGACCTTTCTGCGCAGCCCCTTCATCGCCCTCTCCCCACGACAATTCTGCCGACGGCATGGAATAGTAATGAAATACCGGTGACGGCCTCGCATCTTTGCGTAATTTAAAGCCCTGTTTCTTCCACTGAATTTTAGTGCCCCACAAATTACTGGTATAACCGTAGGTCCGTGACGTCAGCGACAACATGACCCAGGTCAGCATGGAGGTATAAGGCACTTTTGAGCGGATATTAAAATGAGCTACCGGTTCAGGTTGTTCTATCCAGCGCAAAATACAGTCGTCATCTCTGGCGATTAAATCAGCCAGAATATCCTGATAGCGGGTTTCATCCAGATCCCAGCTGTCATTGTTTAACAGCACAACATCAGCAAGCGTCTGACAACTTCCTACCGGATGGCGCCGCAAGAAATAATGTAAGCTCTTTGCGGAACTCACGTCTTTACGGACAATGTCCAGATCGTTGATATACACCACCCAGAAATGCAGCTCTTTCAGTAGTGTCTGCATTTCACTGCGGGTGACGCCTTCCCACTTTCCCGGTGCCTGTAAGTCAAAAATTTTACTCACCGGTGTATCACTGTATGCACCCGAAATCTTTTTCAGAATGTCCTGATAAGACAGACCCAGCCATTCTTCAATGTCTGCAATCTGCTTACTTATCTCACTTAAGTTCGCCACGCTGGCGTCCAGGCTCCGGTCATTGCCTAAAAAATGGATTGGCCGGTTACTGGTCGCCGTTTGTTCGACGAAGCGTCTGAAAGGATCACGGCCATTGTATTTCGCAGACAGCCGCAATAATGTTTTCGGACTGCTTCCCGTTGCAAGGGAACATTCCAGTTGCAACGGGTAACTGTTTCGAAACTGCGATAATGTCAACATGGGCTACATCCTTCTTTATCTTCTCTTCAGGCATTGATGCACGATGTTCCACCGGGAACGGTCGTTTTCCTGATATGGCCGGAGTGTAGCCAGACCCTTATGGGTGTTCGATATACAAAATGATAATCAGATGTAGATACTAATAAGTACGCATACCCGTTTTTTTGCGGGAAAACCGGTGGTTTCCGGTGGCTTTCTGAAGCGCAGAAATGAGAAAGGCCGGGACAAGCCCGGCCTCAACCAAATGCAAAGCAATGTTTTTAATGCTATTTTTTCGACTCCACCCACTTTTCAACATCGCTTTTCACCATTGCCATGGGTCGCGCACCGGGCAGTAGCACAACATCATGAAACTCTCTAATGTCATATTTGTCACCTAATGCATTCCTTGCTTCTTTTTCCAGTTTGACAAAGGTGAGCATGCCCAACTTATACCCAAGTGCCTGACCCGGCCACGCCATGTAACGCTCGATTTCAGGCACAACATCAGATAAAGATGTACCGGTAGTTTTATGGAAATAATCAATCGCCTGTTCTCTGGTCCAGTGCTTGTGATGCAGGCCGGTATCAACAACAAGGCGCACCGCACGGTACAATTCAGCCTGCAGACGTCCTAAATCGCCTAGCGGATCATCGTCGTACATACCCATATACTCAGCAGCAACGTATTCAGAGTAGAGTGCCCAGCCTTCAACATACGCGTTATAAGGCGCGTTTTGACGCATCAGACCAATGTCTTCCTGCGCCATGTTCAGCGCGATCTGGAAATGGTGCCCCGGCACGGCTTCGTGATAAGTCAGCGTCTTCAGGCCGAATTTCGGCACCGCTTCCATATCACGTAAGTTTATCCAGTAAATCCCGGGACGTGCGCCATCCAGGGAAGGCGGCGAGTAAAAACCGCCCGCTTCACCCGCTTCCGAAACCGGTGGAATACGGCGCACTTCGACAGCCTGCTCCGGAATAGTGCCGTAGAATGAAGGCGCTTTTGCCATCACTGCATCAATTTCATCATTCAGATAGTCCAGCAGCGCACCACGCCCTTCGTCCGTGGCATCAAATACCTGACCAGGCAAGCCGGCAAGGGCAATCATCCGCTCACCTACCGTTCCTTCACTGTAGCCATTTTCTTTCAGAATGGTGTCCATCTGCGCTGAAATCCGGTCAACTTCATCAAGACCGGTCTGATGAATTTCATCTGCCGTCCACACAGAATCGCCAAGGAAGCGGATTTCATGAGCATAAAACTCATCGCCCCCCGGTTGCGCCCAGATACCGTCACTTTTACTTGCATGTTCTTCGCTCTCAAGCACCGCATCGCGGGCACGGTTCCACGCCGGATAAACAACCGTTGTCACCAGTTCGGTTGCCTTTGCTACCAGCGCTTCACGATGCTTATCATCAATGCCTTCTGCTTGTGTGAGCTTTTCTGCAAAGGTTTTCACCAGTTCATGATCTGCAGGTTCACTGGCGAGAAAATTATTGAAAAAGGCGATGGTCTTCGGATGCAGCTTTTTAGGTAAAACGATGCCCTTCGCTTCATCAGCTTTAAACTTAGCCACAACGCCGTCAGCGAACTCACCCATTTTCTCCAGGCGGCTGATATAAGCGTCAGCTTCCTGTTCATTGCTTACAGATTGTTGTACCTGCATAAGCTTTGGCATGTCGATTAACGGGCCGGATATCTGGTTAATGATATAAGGCAGATGACCGCCCCAGGTATCAATGTAGCCGGCAGGGAAACGGGTATCGCCGGTGTAGTAATCAAAGATATTAATCAGAATATTGCGGTGTGTCTGCGCCTCTGGCGTCAGTCCTGCCGGGTCAATGTCTTTAAGGGCCGCAGAACCTTCTGCCATGCTTTTTTGCAGCGCTGCCATCCCTTTTGCAGTGTAGTCTGGAAACTTATCGTTGTACGGACCACCAGCCTGCTCCGGCGTCAATGCCAGCATCGTTGACAAAGCCGGTTGTTGTGTCAGAAACGCAGTCGTGTAAGTGTTGGCCGTTTCGGACAATGCCAATTCTGCTGCTTGTTTTTGAGCAGCGGTGACGCCGGTAGTTCCGGTTGCCGGAGTCTGAGATTCATTACAACCGGCAAGCAGGCCCGCTGCCAGTAATGCTGTGTACACAGGTGTGAGTTTCATGGTTTCTCCCGTTTATAGTTATTCTGTCTATTGTGACTGATCACCCTGCCACTTACTGTGCAGTTGATCTCAAAGGATTATTAAGTCAGCGTAATCACGCCTTATTGTGTGTCAGATCAGGCAAAGTGACAGAGTCCCCGGATAAGACAGGAAAAGAGAACAGAATTTGAAACCTACCCTGTAAACTTTCAAAATATTTCCAAGGTAATTTCAGAAATAATAAACAGTAATGAAGGCATCAGTCCGGATGAAATCCGCCCGGGCTTTTCAGGTAGCATGTATTACAGAAGACTGGCAGAGGGAATTATTTTGGCCACACCATTGGACAATGAGGTACGGTAAACAGAATGTTTACCACTACGACAACCTCAAAGTCAGGCCGGTCAGAATAACCGGTTGGAGGAAGGAAGATCAGGCGATACGTAAAGCTGCCTTACTTTTTACAGGTTGAGGAAAGGGATGGCTTGAATCAAGGATCAAACGGCTGCCATCATTAAAATCATAGGCGGTAAGCGTATCAGACAGAGATTCACACCTGGCACATGTGCGGAAACAATGTAGCCAGATGTGTGATTGTTCAACACGTAACGCCTGATCGGCAAGGGTCGGACGGATAACAGGAATACTCATTTTTACTCTCCGGGTAGAATCCTATTCTTTCGTCTCACTGCCTGCGAAAGATCACATCATAGAAAAGATTTATTTACCTAATTTATTGCCACTGGACAATCCCTGTTCCGGAACTAGGGCTCCTTATAAATTAACAAAAACCGACAGCTCAATTTTTGATCTATCTCAAGAAAGATTTCAAGAGTAATGATAGATTTTTTCAGTGATAGTTCGAGATTAAATTCTTCCCTGGATCTAACCGGAAGTTATATCAAATGCAGAATTTCACAAAATAGCGTAAAGCCGGTGCGGGATTGCGGTCAGTGTGGGCTGGTGCTGTAGCAACAAAAAAATTTTTAGCCTCTGACGATTGATGTGGAAAGCCGGTTTCGCGCTGCTATATTTGATACGTACAGTCAGATTGCCCCGTGAAAAAACTGCTTAGCCAATACAGCCAACGGCACGGTTAAAGCATGAGAGCAAGGTGTCAACGCCTTCCTCCCAAAGTAGCAGTCAGCATCAGGTAACTAGTGCCAAAGTAGGATTTTTTTCCCAAAAGTCGTTTTCTATAATGATTGCGAATGTTAAATCATCGTTAATAAAAACAGGAGCCGCACCATGTGGACTAAGCCTCAATATACTGAAATGCGTTTAGGTTTTGAAGTTACTCTGTACATCAAAAACCGTTAACAGCCCTGCAAAGACTGGCTGTTGATATCAGTAGCAGGTCTTTGATGTGGTGCCGGTGACATTCAGCGTTGCTGACTGACACCCTGATGAAAGGTTGCCACTGGCAGCCTTTTTTATTCCTCTTATATAACGCTAAGACGGTAAAGGTGAAGTATGCAAATTCTCGTTTTAGGTTCCGGTGCAGGTGGTGGGTTTCCCCAGTGGAATTGTCACTGCAAAAACTGCAAAGGGTTACGGCAGAATTCAATAAATGCGTCTGCCCGCACGCAGTCAAGCATAGCGGTTTCTTCCAACGGCACAGACTGGGTGCTGATCAACGCGTCTCCCGACCTGCGCCAGCAAATCAATCAAACACCTCAACTGTGGCCGGCGGACCCTGAGCAGCAGCGCGGCACATCTATCCGTTCTATTGTGCTTACCGACAGTCAGATTGATCACACAACCGGATTACTGACGCTGCGGGAAGGTTTGCCGCTGCCGGTATATTGTACTGACGTGGTCTATGAAGATTTAACCGGTGCATTTCCGCTGTTCACCATGCTTAAACACTGGCATGGCGGGCTTCAGCGCCACGGAATTGATACAGAGTACGACAGTGCTTTTACACCTGAAGGTGCTGATGGTCTTCGTTTTCATCCTGTTGTGCTGGCTTCAAATGCCCCGCCGTATTCCTCATACCGGGATAACATTGTGCCGGGCAACAATATCGGTCTGCATATAGAAGATACCCGTTCCGGCAAATCAGTTTTCTATGCTCCCGGCTGTGTTCAGGCAAATCCGCTGGTAGAGAGTATGCTGGATAAAGCGGATTGTGTGTTGTTTGACGGCACCTTATGGCTTGACGATGAAATGATTCAAAACGGATTCAGTAACCGTCTGGGAACGCAGATGGGCCATATGCCGGTAAATGGTGAAGACGGTGCAGTTGCCCTGCTGAACCGGTTCAACATAGAGCGCAAGGTACTTATCCATATTAATAATACAAATCCGGTGCTGGATGAAGACTCACCGGCTCACCAATACCTCGAAGACAATCATATTGAGCTTGCTTACGATGGCATGCACATTACGCTTTAACGCTGAGGACTGACAATGACAGCACAGCCGTGGTCAAAACAAGAATTCGAACAAAAACTTCGCGCTAAAGGCGAGTACTATCATATTTATCACCCCTTCCACATTGCAATGAATAAGGGGGAATGTACCAAAGAGCAGATTCAGGGCTGGGTAGCAAACCGTTTTTATTATCAGGTGTGCATTCCGGTTAAAGACGCAGCCATTCTGGCCAATTGCCCGGATATGGCCACACGCAGAAAGTGGATCCAGCGTATTCTTGACCACGACGGTGAAGACGGTGATCCGCGCTTAGGTGGCATCGAAGCCTGGCTGAGGCTGGGTGAAGCTGTGGGCCTGGACCGTGACGATATGTTGTCGGAAAAACACCTGTTGCCAGGGGTTAAATTTGCCGTGGGTGCTTACGTGAATTTTGCCCGCCGTGCGACCTGGGAAGAAGCAGCCTGCTCTTCTCTCACTGAGATGTTCGCTCCGGAAATACACCAGAGTCGTCTGGACAGCTGGCCGGGTCACTATCCGTGGATTGATAAGGAAGGCTTTACCTATTTTCAGATGAGATTAAGTCAGACCAGACGTGACGTCGAACACGGCTTACAAATCACGCTGGACCATTTTGTCACCCGCGAACAACAGGAAAAAGCATTGAATATCCTGCAGTTCAAACTGGACGTTCTGTGGTCCATGGCAGATGCTATCAGCCTGGCTTACGAGTACGGCCGTAAACCCTACACGGGGATCGGCGACCAGTCACTTTGTCACAAGGGGTTACTATGACACGCATCCCGAAGCGCAACCGGTTGTATAAACTGCAATTTGAAAAAGCGCAGAATTGCTACGTCCTGCTGTTCCCGGAAGGTATGGTGAAACTGAACCCCAGTGCTTCAGAGATCCTGTTGCAGGTCGACGGTGAACAGTCTGTTGACGATATCATTACTGCATTAAAAGCAAAGTTTCCGGAAGCCCCGGAAGATATCGGTGACGATATCACCGCGTTTTTAAGCGATGCCGAAAGCAAAGACTGGATCCATTATGTCTGATGAAACGAATACACCGGCCGCCGGTCCGCCGCTGTGGTTACTGGCAGAGATCACCTATGCCTGTCCCCTGCACTGTGCTTACTGTTCAAACCCCTTAAACCTGACAGCAAAAGAAGAGGAAATTGACCTTTCTCACTGGCTGCGGGTACTGACAGAAGCCCGTGAAATGGGAGCCGTGCAACTGGGTTTCTCAGGCGGTGAACCGTTACTACGTAAAGATTTGGAACAAATGGTCAGCCATGCGTCTGAACTTGGTTTTTACACCAATTTAATCACCTCCGGCATCGGCATGACAGAAAAGCGTATCGCTGCTTTAAAAGAAGCCGGACTCGATCATATTCAACTGAGTTTTCAGGCTGCGAATGCAGAAGATAACGATCTTATCGGTAACCGCAGGCATTCGTTTGCGCAGAAGCTGGAAATAGCCAGACTCATCAAGCAATACGACTATCCCATGGTCCTCAATTTCTGCCTGACGGCGCAGAATATCCATCAGATTGATGATGTGCTGACCCTGGCCTGTGAGCTGGATGCCGATTTTGTCGAACTGGCAACCGTACAGTATTACGGCTGGGCTTACGTAAACCGCGATCAGTTATTGCCCTCAAAAGCGACGCTGGAAGAAGCGGAAGCAAAGGTTAATGCTTTCCGTGAAAAGCAGAGCGGTAAAGGGCCAAAATTTATTTTTGTATCACCGGACTACTACGAGGACCGCCCAAAAGCCTGCATGAACGGCTGGGGTTCAACCTTCCTCACAGTCACCCCGGATGGCTCAGCACTGCCCTGTCACAGCGCGAAAATTCTGCCGATGACGTTCCCGAATGTGAAGGAGAAATCCCTCAACGAAATCTGGTATTCGGACTTTTCCTTCAACAAATTCCGCGGCACAGACTGGCTGCCCTCCCCTTGCCGCGATTGTGATGAGAAGGAGAAGGATTTCGGAGGCTGTCGCTGTCAGGCTTACATGCTCACCGGCGATATGCATCAGGCCGACCCGGTCTGCAGTAAGTCGCCCCATCATCACACCATCGAAGCCGCGATTGAGAAAGCGGCACGTAACGAAGACAAAGCGGTGATTTTGCGGGATCCGAAAACCAAAATTGATATTGTGACTGTATGAGCAGGTGACGGAATGTCTCCCTCACCTGCCACCGTCATCCAAAAATGTTCCGGCCCCGCGGCCCCGTTTACCGGCGTATTTGCACTGCCAACGCCGGTGAATGAGGCTTCCGGCGTGGCTCACGTGTGTGAGCATCTGGTTTTCAGGCGCTCTCTGCACTTCCCCGAAGCCCATAACTTATTCGCCGCGCTGGCGTTACTCCCCCTTCGTATCAATGCCTCTACGCAAGATGAGATGACATTTTACTTTGTCGAAACGGACCATGAGGCATTGTTTTATCACGCCCTGTCGTTTCTGTACTCAGGCTTACTCAATCAGCAATATTCAGATGACGATATACGGCGGGAAAAAAACGGCGTTATCTTTCAGGAGCTGGATTTCTACGAGCAAAAAGCTCCCTACCGGCAACATGTGGCATCGCTGCTGGAGGAAGGGAAATACGGTGAGGCTTTTACCGGCGGCTTCACCGGCACAGTGCCGCAGTTAACGACTGAAGCCGTCAGGCAGTTCAAAAGCAGGTATTACCGGCCGGACAATATTACGCTACTTATCAATAATGGCGACACCGGCAACATCGCTGACAAACTTAACACAGTCGCCGGGGATTATGGCTACAGTGTCCCTTGTCAAATCAAGCCGGAATCCTTAAGTGTACCGTCAGAATTTACGCCTGATAACAGTGATTCAGACAAGCACTCAGAAGAAGTTAAACGACTTACGGGTTATTACAAAGCCACGCTGGAGGTGCAAAATAATGTCTCTGTTAATGCTGCGAAGTCTTCAGCCATAAAGTTCGCTGCCCCGACGGAAAAGCCGGATTTTGAGGCACTGTTCCGTGGCGGAAAGCCCGCCCTTTTACCACCGCTGATTTCAGATGAGACAGCTTCACTGGTCACCACGGCAACATCATTTCATCAGGCATTTCTTCAGAGCACGGCTAAAGACTACCCGCCCCTGCCCCGTTACGTGCTGGCGCAGTGGCCATCGTTAGTGAGTTTTGAGCAAATAAAAGCAGCGAACAATGACTGGTACATCGCTTTTCCGTTCAGCGACAGCCGAAAAGCAGCACTGGATAAACTATTAATGCAGTCCGGTTTCTGGTCTCCCAGGATAAGCGGGCATTGCTATGCCATGGGAACCGGCCGGGCCGGCGACATGCTGGTTTGCTATTTTATCAACGACAGACTGGCAGATAGCAGAATGGAGTATTGCCACTGGCTGATTACAGCCCTGAAGTAGACGGGGCCGGGAGCTTTCACTGAAAACGGGCAGAGACAAAAAAGGCAGGTAATTAACCTGCCTTATTTCGTTATGTGCCCATGCGCTGTTATGCGTCAATGCGCTCAGGAAGCAGCAAGCTCTGCGTCTGGCGCATGCTTTTGCTGTTTAGAGCCAACCGACGCGAACCAGGCAATATACAGGTAACAGAACACTGGTACGATGAACGCCAGCTGCACACCCATACCATCAGCCATTACACCCTGTAAAAGGGGAACAAGTGCGCCGCCCACAATAGCCAGACACAGCAGACCGGATGCCTGAGAGGTGTGTTGTCCCATGCCTTTCAGTGACAAGCTGAAAATGGTCGGGAACATGATAGAGTTGAACAGGCCCACCAGCAGAATTGCCCATACCGCAACCTGACCGGATGTCATCATAGCTGTAATGATAAGTACCATGGCGATAACCGCATTACCCGTCAGTACTTTGCGTGCACTGACCCGCAGCATTACATAACTGCCGACAAACCGGCCAACCATGGCACCGCCCCAGTAATAAGCGACATACGCAGAGGCAGTTTCTTCGCTCATGCCACCAATATGGCTCTCACCGAGGAAATTCACAAGGAAGCTGCCGATTGCCACTTCACCGCCGACATACAGGAAAATACCCAGTACACCGAACAGTAAGTGAGGATATTGTTTCAGTTGCGCAAAAGAGAGCGGCTTCACCGGCTTTTCCTGTGATGCAATCACCGGCAACGAGGTTTTCGACACGATCACCGCTAGCAAAATCAGAAATGCCGCAATGCCGATATAAGGAATTTGTACCGCTTCAGCGTGGGCTTCTGCAGTAGCGTTCGCTGCCAGACCGAAAATAAGCAAGCCGCCAAACAAAGGTGCCACTGTGGTGCCCAGTGAATTAAATGCCTGTGTCAGGTTTAACCGGGTTTCAGCTGTTGACGACGGACCCAGCGCCACTACGTAAGGGTTTGCTGCAACCTGCAACAATGTGATGCCGGAAGCCAGCACAAACAGTGCCGCCAGGAAGAAGACGTACTGGGCAGTGGCTGCTGCCGGATAGAAAAGACCAGCGCCTGCAGCGGTGATCAACAGGCCGGTTACCATGCCCTTCTTGTAGCCAATGCGGCCCACAATGCGTCCTGCCGGAATTGAGCAAATAAAATAAGCGCCGAAAAAGCAGAACTGAATCAACATGGCCTGGGTGTAGCTCAGATCGAACTGCATCCGCAAATGTGGGATCAAAATGTCATTCAGACACGTAATGAATCCCCAGATAAAGAAGATGCTTGTCATTACTGATAAAGCAAACTTCGGTGTTGATGTGCTATTCGACTGAACGTTGTCTGATTGAGGTAGAGGCGAACCAGCCATAATGTACTCTCTTTTTGATATTGTTCGTTGTTATTGCGTGAAGCGATAAGCGGTCAGCGCACGGCACTGCACGTTATCAGTCAGGTACTTTTCCCTGCCCGAACAATATGCGTCTGCCTGGTTGAGCAAATCTTTTGTAGGGTGTTGTTCTGGTTCATAGCGGGGCGCAAAGTGCCTAAATACTCAGTGAAATGACATCGAATGTCAAACAATGAATTCACAATTTGTTAACTGCCCTAACAAAAAACATAATTGCATATCACTGAATATCAGATATAGCCAAAATTTATAGGATTTCCTATGCCGGTACATTGCCCGCTGTGCCCGATAGCGACATAATCAGCCTGTGGTTGCTCCCTGCCGTTTTCATCAGATTGCCGGCACAGCCAGCCGGTCTCAGCACGCTATTTTCCCCCACTTTCTGTTTAAGGACGACACTTACGCCATGACAGGGTATTTTCTGCAAGCTTTCATCTATCTGGTTGCTGCGGTCATCGCAGTGCCGCTTGCCAAACGTTCAGGGCTGGGTTCTGTGCTCGGGTATCTGGTGGCCGGGGTTGCCATCGGGCCGGTGCTCGGACTGGTAGGAGATGAAACCACAACGATTCAGCATTTTGCCGAGTTCGGCGTGGTCATGATGCTGTTTCTTGTGGGGCTGGAACTGGAACCCAAATCATTGTGGGCAATGAAAACCCGGTTGATTGGACTGGGCGGGTTACAACTGCTGCTCACAACTGTTCTCATCACACTGCTGGCGCAGGCTCTGGGACAAACCCTGTCGGTGTCGCTCACCATCGGCCTGATATTTTCACTGTCTTCCACTGCCATTGTGCTGCAAACCTTTCAGGAAAAAGGATTACAACAAACTGAAGGCGGAAAAAGTGCTTTTTCGGTTTTGCTGTTTCAGGATATCGCTGTTATTCCTATGCTGGCACTGATACCGCTCCTCGCGCTACCCGAATTAGCTTCTCAGCATACTGACAGTGGCAGCCACGGGAATAATTTCAGTCTGGTGGAGGGCTTACCGGCCTGGCTGTACGCCATCGTAATTATTGCATCTGTGGCTGTTGTAACTGTTGGCGGTCACTATCTTAGCAGACCATTATTCAAATTTGTGGCTTCGTCAGGCTTACGGGAAATTTTCACTGCAACCGCTCTCATGCTGATGGTAGGTATTGCTGCGCTGATGAGCCTGGTGGGATTATCCCCCGCATTAGGCGCCTTCCTTGCCGGTGTTGTGTTGGCTAACAGTGAGTTCCGCCATGAGCTGGAAGCGAATGTTGAACCCTTTAAAGGGCTGCTCCTCGGGTTATTTTTTATCACTGTTGGCGCCGGAATTAACGTAGACATTCTCACTGACAATGCACTTATCATACTTGGCCTTACCCTCACCGTCATGCTGGTGAAATCGCTGGTACTGTTTGTCGTCACCCTGTTTTTTAAACTCAAAGCTGCGAATCGCTGGCTGTTTGCTCTCAGTCTCGCTCAGGCCGGTGAATTTGGCTTTGTGCTGCTGAGCTTCTCTGGTCAGAACGCTGTATTACCGGCGGGACTGATTGAAATATTGTCACTGGTCGTTGCTTTCTCCATGTTCTTAACCCCGGGGCTGTTCATTCTTTTCGATAAAGTTATTATGCCCCTGTACACTGGGCGCAGTAACCGTAGAAAACCGGATGAGATAAAAGAAAAAGGCACGGTGATCATTGCAGGGATCGGTCGTTTCGGACAAATCGTAAACCGCCTGCTGTTAGCCAATAACATTAAAACCGTCGTACTGGATATCCGCTCTGAACAGATTGATAACATGCGCCGTATCGGCACTCAGGCCTATTTCGGAGACGCATCCAAACCCGATATGCTGCACACAGCGGGTATCGAACACGCTTCGATGCTGGTTATTGCCATCAATGATAAAGAAAGCAGCATCGACATGGTGAAATACATCAAGCATGCCTATCCCCGCGTTAAGGTATTATCCCGCGCCTTTGACCGCGGACACGGCTACAGACTCCGGCAGGCAGGTGTCGATTTTGTGGTGTCAGAAACCTACCATTCAGCGCTTGAAATGGGAGCTGAAGCGCTCCGGTCATTAGGCATTCACCCCATTCAGGCGAAGAAACAAGTTGCGGCTTACAAGGCTATTGAAGCGAAGCAAAGTGATACGCTCTATGCGGCCTGGTTAGACGATGCCAGTGGCGAGCGCATAGACAACAATTTTATAAAGCTGTTTATCCAGCTCGAAACGTTAATTCAGGAAGCCCTGAAGGAAGCAGAAAAAGAGGCCACACCTCACATTCATCATCAGGAAACGGTGGTAAACAGTGACGATGAATCTGTGAAGAAATAGAGAATCATCAATTCTAAATGGTAATCAATCTCATCAACGTGGGATTTTCTGATTTTCCTGTTATGATGTCGCGCTTTTCAATCCGGAACGAATGTCATGCGCTATACCGCCCTTCCTTTTCCCCTGTTGCTGCTGAGTCAGGCAGTGAATTCTCATGGTCTGAGTATCGAACATATTGAGGTAAATGGCAGGGAAACCCGTCTCATAGGGGAAGCAATTTCGGCTTCAAATGGTATAGCAGGTCAGGATGAAATCAGTACCCGCCCTATGCTCCGCACCGGTGAAGTTCTGGAACTCGTCCCGGGCATGGTTGTCACCCAGCACAGTGGTTCCGGTAAGGCTAACCAGTATTTTTTGCGTGGCTTCAACCTTGATCACGGTACAGATTTCAGCACTACCGTTAACGGCATGCCGGTGAATATGCGAAGCCACGGCCACGGGCAGGGCTATAC